>JBAVBF010000287.1:0-2856 GCA_049586115.1 Thermoanaerobaculia bacterium
GCGGAGGACGGTCGAAGGACCTCCTGATGCTCGCCTCGTGACTCGCCGCCGCGCACGGGGTTGTCAGCGGGGGGTCCTTCGACCGTCCTCCGCTTCGCTCCGGCGGCTCAGGATGACAATTTCTCCTCGTAAGCTCACGACAGCTCCTTCGCCAACGCCAGTGCCCTCTCGATGCACACGTCACTATTGATGTAGTCGAACTGCGCAAATCGCCCGAGCAGGTGCAGGCCGGTGGCGGCGACGGCGTTGCGCATGGCGGTGACGTTGGCGCGGTAGTCGAGGTCGTAAACCGGATAGCCGTAGAGGAAGCGGATCGCTTTGCGGTAGACGATGGTCGACGGATCGACGAGCCCGGTCATCTCCAGCTCGCGGACGGTGCGGTCGATGATGGCCTCGTCCGGCATTTCCCACACGCCGTCGCCGCCTTCGTTCGTGGTGATCTCCGCCATGACCGACGATGAACCCGCCGGCACGCAGTGCTCGCTGAACGCTTTCGGAAATGAGAGGCGATGAAAAAGGAGGTTCGGATCGGGAACGTAAAGCGCGGTGTACGGATAGCCGCGATCTTCGTTGCATCCGATCAGCACGTTGATCAGCGAGTTGTAGCGGAGCGTGCCCGCGAGTTCGTGCACGTCGTCGGGCGCATCGGTCCAGACTTTCAGCAATTCGTGAATCGGCAGCGTGGAGATGAGCGTGTCGTACGTGCGCTCCTCGCCATCGGCCGAGGTTACGCGCCATTTCTGTCCATCGCGTGCGACGGATGCGACCCGCCAGTTCGTGCGAATGTCGCCACGAACATTGTTCGCGAATGCGTGCACGAGCGACTCGTATCCACCCTCGACCGGATAGTAAAAGTGCAGCTGATGCAGATACCCCTCGGTCGAAATCCCGATCGATGACTTGAGCACATCCTCCATCGGCGGCTTTGGAATGCGCTCGACGAATTCGAGGCCGAGCTTCGTGGCGGGATAGTTCCAGATCTTCTCGTTGTACGGGATGAAGTACTTCTCGGAAATGCCGGCGCCGAACGTTTTGTACGACCACTCCGCGAGATTCGACGGCGTGTCGTCCGCGTGCGGATTGACGATGTAGCCGTAGATGCAGTCGAAGTTGTCCTCCGGCGGCAGCGCGGCCAGATCGTTCTCGAACGGGTACTTCACGAAGCGGCCCTTGAACCAGATCTTGTTTTCGCGCCGGCGCTGATGGACGTTGTCGCCGAGCGTTTCGACCATCAGGTTCAGCACCTCTTTGTTCTTGCTGAACATGATGTGCGGCCCGGCGGCATCGAAGGTGAAGCCGTCCTCGACGATCGTTCCGCACAGGCCGCCGATGCTGTGGCGCCGCTCGACGACTTCAACGTCGTCGCCGAGGAAGGAGGCGAGTGCGACGCCGGAGATGCCGCCGCCGAGGATACCGATGGAACGATGAGTCATAAGGGCCGCGTATTGTAGCGGGCACGGGCGGGCACGGCCCGCGGCGTTGGTTGCCCAAGGCTCGACCGACAGGGGCGCGACGAGGTTCTGCTGCGCGGTTGCCGAGGCCTTTGTCAGCGGTGGCACGGGCTGCGCGGCGTGACGGAGTCCGTTCCGCGGGCTAGTTGGAGCAGTGCGCCGAAGTCGGGAACGTGCCACCGCGGCGGATCGGAGGCTTCGAGCGTCGTGCCGCGCGGCGGCTGACAGAAGGCGGCGTCGTTGCGCGCGTCGATGAGCATGATGCCGATCGGGAGCGGCTCGTGCGAGATCGCGTCGAGGCGCTGTCCGCGCCGGAGCGTGAGGGTTGTCGTTGCTTTGATCGGAGAGCCGTCGACGAACCAGTCGATGCGAGCGCCGCGATCGGATGCTGTCGGCGGACCGACGCCACGCCACAGCGGGCGCTCGAAATCGAGCGGCTGCCGGTACCACGGATGCGACGCCAGTTGCGTCGACGCGTAGACGTCGTACGTGCCGTCCGCGAGCACGATCCATCGCGCGGCTGGCGCGAGCGGTGTGACGCGCGCGGACATTCCGGGCAGCCAGATCTCGCGCCAGAGCGGAAGGTAGTGCGCGACGATGAATTCGCCGAATGGACGATGCGCCGCCAGCCATTTGCGGATGTCGTAGTCGGCGATCACGGCGGCCGGCGGATCGCGGAGAACGTCCGCGACCGTGTACGGCTCGAAGCGTTTGTGCTCCTCCATCACGAAAACGTTCGCGCGCAGAAACCAGTAGCGGTATGCGGGCTCGCGATGCAGCGGCCAGCCGACGCTGTCGAAGACTTTCGAGCCCGGCGGCGTACGGCGATCGGCTTCGCGCATGACGAAGTCTTCGTAGACGGTGTCGCCTTCCTTGCCGCGGAAAACGGCGGCGGCAATGTTGACAGCCGCGGCGATCACGACGAGCGCAATCAGTGCGCGGCGGCGTGAGTCGGAGATCGCGAATCGATCGATCTCGATCGCCACGAGCGGCGCCATCAGCAGGACGGCGATCTCGAGGTGATAGTTGAAGACGTACTTCATCGCGGCGATGAAGAGGAGATTGGCGACCTGCAGAAACGCCAGGAAAAAATCGTCGCCGGGCGCGCGGAAGCCGCGACGCAGCGCGCGCACGACGCCGATTCCGCCGATCACCAGGATGGCGATGCCGCCGGGATCGACGGCGGAGAGTTGAAAATTCGGCGCGGAGTCGACGAGGCGGACGCCGAAGGCGACGGCGAAACGATGCGCGAACATCCAGTCGACCGGCGCTTGCGCAAATCGGTCGGCGAGGAAGTTGTCGCTCCACAGCCGCTGCCACGCGATGAGCGCGGAATGCGTCGCCGCGAAGTAAACGCAGGCAGTGCCGAATGTCGCCGCGGCGCCGGCGAAGCACCAGTTCGCGC
>JBAVBF010000288.1:0-4438 GCA_049586115.1 Thermoanaerobaculia bacterium
TTCCTGGTCGCTGAGCGTGAGCGCGGTCAGGATCTTGATCGCAACGTCGCGTCCGAGGCGCGTGTCCCTGGCGCGATAGACGGCGCCCATGCCGCCCTCGCCGAGAAGGCTCACGATCCGATAAGGACCGAGCATCGAATCAGGCTGGAGCATGGGAGGCGTGGAATGGTAGCAGCGCGAGGCTGCGTTAACGCCGAATAACTTCGTTCCATGACCCGACGCGCTCCCCTCCCGGATTTACGCCGGCGTACGCAGGGAGCAGTCCGCCCCAACTAGGAGATCGATCCCCATGTTCAAACACTTCAGGGTGTACTGGCCGACGTGTGTCTTGTTGTTTCTCGCTTCCGCCGCGTCGGCCACGACCATCGTTTTACCGACTGACGAGCAGCTCATTCGCAAGTCGCCGGTCATCGTAGAAGGCATCGTCGTCAGCTCCTCGCCGGTACTTCGCGGCGCGGGCATCTGGACCGAGACGAAGCTCGCCGTCGATCGCACGTTGAAAGGCGATGCCGCGGGCGAGATCACCATCCGCGAAGTCGGCGGCCAGATCGATGACCGCATCACGAAAGTTTTTGGATCGCCGGTGTACCAGCCGGGCGAACGCGTCATGGCGTTCCTGACGCCGACCACGCGCGGCGACTACCAGACGATCGATCTGTTTGTCGGCAAATTCAGCGAAGAGCGCGCAGCGAACGGACGCCGTTTCCTCGTCCGCGACGACAACGCCGGCGACGTCCTGCTGCTCGATTCGTCGCTGCAGCCGATCGAGACGAAGAACATGCAGCGCGACGCCACCGCGTTCGAGTCGTACGTCACCGACCGCGTTGCCGGACGCGACGGCGTGAAGAGTTACGGCGTCGCCAATCCCGTCCTCGAGCGCGACGTCACCACCTCGGCGATGGACAGCCGCGTCATCAAGCCGCAGTTCACGCTCATCTCCGAAGGGACCGTGTACCGCTGGAACGCATTCGATAACGGCGGGAGCGCGAAGTGGTACAGCTCGGGAACGCAGCCGGGCTACTCGGGCGGCGGCGTGAACGAAATCCAGTCAGCGATGAACGCCTGGAACAGCTACAGCGCCGCGAAGATCAACTACACCTACTCCGGCGCCACGACTGCCGCGCCGGGCGGGCTCTCCGCACCGAATGGCGTCAACGAAATCCTCTTCAACGATCCGAAGGGGGAGATCAGCGGCACGTTCAATCCATCGACCGGCGGCGTCGTCGGCCAGGGCGGATTCAACGGCGTTTCCGGCTCGGCGAACTGGACCGGGCCGTTCGATGCCGACGGCACGCACACCTCGCAGACGTATCACGCGCTCATCATCAGCGAAGGAAATCTCACGATTCAGGACGGCGTGATGCCGACCGCGGGCATCTCCAGCAATCTGCTCGCGGAGATCGTCGCGCACGAGTTCGGCCACACGCTCGGATTCGGCCACAGCACCGACAGCACCGCTCTCATGTACCCCTCGGTCACCGGACTCGGCCCGTCGCTGCGCGGCGACGATCAGGTGGCCGCACGCTGGCTCTATCCGAATGGCAGCGTCACGCCTCCGCCGCCGGCGACGACTCCGGTCGCGCCGACCGGACTGGTCGTAACGCCAAACGGTTCGAATGCGAATCTGCAGTGGAACGACAACGCCACGAACGAGAGCGGTTATCGCGTCTACCTCGCCAGCGGCAGCGGCGCGTTCACCCGCCTGTCGCCCGACCTCGCCGCCGGCAGCCGAGCGGCGACGGTCTCCAGCCTCGCCGCCGGCACGTATCGTTTCTATGTCACCGCGTTCAACAGCGCCGGCGAATCGACCCAATCGAACACGGCCAGCGCGACGATCGCGACCTCCGTCTCCGCATCGTTCCTGGTCAGCCCCTCGGCCGGTGTGGCCGGCGTGACCACGTTCATCTGCAGCGATACATCGACCGGCGCGACGTCGTGGTCGTGGAACTTCGGCGACGGCGGAACCTCGACGTTGCAGAATCCGACGCACATTTACAACGCGCCCGGCAGCTACACGATCCAGCTCACCGCGAATGGACAGTCGTTCGCATCGCGCGTCGTTTCGGTCAGCTCCGGCATCGCCGCGGACTTCGCTTTCTCGCCGTCCAACCCGACGACGCAGACGAACATCAACTTCAGCGACCGCTCCTCCGGCAACATCACGTCGTGGTTCTGGAACTTCGGCGACGGTACGTCATCGACCGTTCCGAATCCCGTGAAGCGCTACACGAGCGGCGGCAACTACTCCGTGATGCTGACGGTTTCGACGTCGACCGGGCTGCAGTCGGCGATCTCGCACACGGTTTCGGTCACGACTGCGACGCCCGCCGCGCCGCAGGTGTCGGCAGCGTTCGCAATTTCGCCCGCGACGGCGACCGTCCGCGCGAACGTCGCCTTCACCGATCAATCGACCGGCTCGCCGGTGTCGTGGTTCTGGAACTTCGGCGATGGAGCAACATCCAACGTGCCGAACCCGACGCACGTTTACGCGATCCAGGGTTCGTATGGAGTCTCGCTGACGGTCTCGAACGCGACGTCGTCCTCGAGCGCGTCGCACGTCGTGACCATCCTTCCGCCGACCGCCCACCGTTCACTCGTTCCCGCTGCCGCGCAGACCAACGGCGTGGGCGGCTCGGTCTGGCGCACGGAACTCACACTCTTCAATGGCGGCAGCGAGCCCGCCAGCGGCCAGTTCACCTTCATCCCCGGCGGCGGCGCGCCCGTGCTCACGCGCAGCCTCTTCCTCGGCGTCAATCAGTCGATCACGTACGCGAACGCGCTCAACGACCTCTTCGGCCTCTCGAACGGCGCCGGCGCCATCGCCATCGAAGCGTCGAGCGCGACGACGACGCCCGCCATCCGCATCACCAGCCGCACGTTCACGACCGGCTCTGTCGGAACGTATGGCCAGTCGGTGCCCAACGTCAGCAGCGACGATCTAACCTCGACGCTGCTGCTGACCGGACTCGAGTCCGATGCGAATTTCCGCACGAACATCGGCCTCGTGAATCGCAGCGCGCTGCCGGTCAACGCGGGCCTGACGCTGTACGACGCGAGCGGCAACGTGGTGGCGACGACGTCGGTGACGGTGCCGGAGAACAATTTCCAGCAGTCGTCCCTCGGCTCGTTCTTCCCGGCGGTGAACGGCCGCACCTTCGCCGCGCTGTCGATGCGTGTCGATTCCGCCACGCCGAACGCCGTCAGCGCCTACGGCTCCGTCATCGACAACCGCACGCAGGATCCCGTCTACGTCCAGGCCATCCCGACGCCGAAAGGGTCCGAACTGACCGTTCCCGCGATCGGCCGCGCGCCCGGCGTCAACGGTACGTTCTGGCGCAGCGACGTCACGCTCTTCAATCCCGGCCTGACGACGATGACCGTCGCGTTGCGCTACCTCGCCGCCGGTCAGGACAACCGCGGCGCCACACCGCATAACGTGACGATCGCTCCGTCGCGCACCGTCGTCATCGCCGATGTCGCGCAATCGCTCGGCATCTCCTCGGGCACCGGCGCGCTGCAGGTCTCGTGGACGACGGCCTCCGGTCCGATCGTCACCAGCCGCACGTACATCACCGCGGACAACGGCGGCACGTACGGCCAGTCGATCGATCCGGTCACGACGTTCGGCAACGACTCGTTCGTCCCCGGCCTCCGCTCCGACTCGTCATTCCGTTCGAACGTCGGCTTCGTCAACGGCGGCGACACGCAACTCACGGTGACCGCGACCCTTCTCTCCGACACCGGCGCCGTCCTCGGCACGACGCAGATCGGCCTCTCGCCGCGCTCGCAAGTCCAGTACGCCGCCGGCGCCCTCTTCCCCGCCGCCAACACGCCGCGCTTCGGAACGCTCACGCTCCTCGCGCACGCGGACGGACCATCGAACCTCTTCGCCTACGGCTCAATCGTCGACAACGCATCCGGCGATCCGGTGTTTTTTGGAGGACGCTAGGTTCGCGAGCTCGACACCAACCGCTGAAGTAACTTTGCGCAATGGAGCGCCGGCGAGGACGACAGCGTTCCGTCCACACCAGATAGAATCGCGGCCATGAATCGTCGCAAATTCATTGGCGCATCCGCTGCTCTGACCGTTCTGTCGAGAACGCCGTCGCTTTTCGCTCAACCGGAAGCCGGCAAACTGCCGCCCTCCATCGCTGCTCTGACTTCGATGCGCGATCAGGCGAAGCCGATCACGAACGAGGAACGCCGCGCGCGCATCGAGAAGGCGAAGCGGCTCATGGCCGAGCACAAGTTCGGCGCGCTGATCCTCACCGGCGGGACGTCGCTCGTCTATTTCGCAGGCATGCGCTGGGGCGGCGGCGAGCGGCTTTTCGCATGCGTCATCCCTGTGAAGGGCGAGCCGTTTTTCGTCTGTCCTGCATTCGAAGAGGATCGCGCGCGCGAGCAAATCGCCCTTGGTCCCTTTGGACCCGATCACGCC
>JBAVBF010000289.1:0-1865 GCA_049586115.1 Thermoanaerobaculia bacterium
GTAGCCGACGAATGGCCTAACCAGGCCGCGGAATCTTCTACCCGGGCAAGCACGTGCTGGCCCGGCGAAACTCGAACTATATCGAGGTGAATAATCGCCGCCGCGCGGCGGTCTAAGCCCTCAGTCACTACTCAACTATGAAACGAATACTCCTTGCGGTAACGATATTGGCGCTAGTTCTGCCAGCCATGCGGCAGGCGGAAGCCAGAGTCGATGTCTCGGTCGATTTTTTCTACGATAACATTGGACCCGACGGCAACTGGGTCGAGGTGGCCGATTACGGCTATTGCTGGCAACCGAGCGTGGCGGTGAGCAATTCTCATTGGCGGCCGTACTCCGATGGCTACTGGGCCTATACCGATGTCGGTTGGACCTGGGTTTCCTACGAGGATTTCGGATGGGCGACTTACCATTACGGACGCTGGACGCGGTTACGCGATCGCGGCTGGTTTTGGGTGCCCGGCCGCGAGTGGGGCCCGGCCTGGGTCTCCTGGCGCACGGGTGGCGACTATGTCGGTTGGGCGCCGCTGCCGCCGCGCAGTCGTGGCGAGGTTGATGATGACGACCGTCCGATCAGCGGCCAGGTGGATGTGGAATTCGATATCGGACCTGACTACTACAACTTCGTTGACGTGCGCTACATCGGGGAGCCGGTCCTGCGTGAGCGGATTGTTCAGCCAAGCCTGAACATCACCTACATCTCCAACACGGTGAACGTGACCAACATCACTTATACCAACTCGGTGGTCTACAATCACGGGCCGGATTACGACACGTTGAGTCGCTATTCGACGCGACCGATCAGGCGGATGACGCTGGAGCGCGATAGCAATGTCGAGCTGAGCGTGGCTGCGCAATCGAGAGGTCTTACCAGAGTGCAAGGCGACAAACTTATCGTGGCCGCTCCCCTCAAATTTCAAAAACCACCCAAGCCGATTGCCCCTAAAATGGTGAAGGAGAAAATCGACAAACCAAACTTCGAACACGGATGGAACGGCGCCGATCAGAAGGCTCAAGCGGACCTGAAGCAAAAGATGAAGAGCGAAGATCCCAAGAAGGTTCCTCCACCGAACATTAAGCCTCGCGACAACGCGGAAGCGGCGCAAAGCCCTGCAGGCGCCTCCTCGGCAGCTCCGGCAGCGGGAACAACGCCCGCGACGGCTGCAAGCCCCGCGGCCGCCAATCCGGCCCCTACGGCAGCGCCTGCCACTCCTATGCCCGACAAGGGCAAATGCAAGGACAAGGGTGTGGAGAATCCGTCGCCGGTGCCTCCCGTTAAACCCGGAGCGAGTCCGGCGATGACTCCTCCTGGCAAACCCAGGAAGGACCGCGGAGAAAAGCCTGCGCCGGCTGTGAGCCCCTCTTCGGCCACCACACCGGAAGCGAACCCCGCGCTCACGCCCCACAAGCCCAAGGAACCAAGTTCCCTGGTTACGTCACCGGACGGCACGCCGGTCCGAGATACACCAGTCCATGATCAGGGAGTTAAGAAAGATAGACGCACCGAAAAAGCTCCTGACGTAATGCCTCCTACGCGTCAGCCGAGTGCTCCGCCGATCGAGAAGACACCTCCGAAACCGAAAATCACCTCGGAACCGATGCCTCCGACTCGAGAAGCGCCGCCGGATCCTCCGCGACAGCAGCCGAAGCCAAAAATTACTTCGGAACCAATGCCTCCGACGCGACAAGCGCCACCGGAAGTTCCGCGGAAGCAGCCGCCGGTTGATCTGCCAAAGCAGCACGTGGCTCCTCCTCCCGCTCCGGCACCGAACGAACCCGCGAAGAACGAAGCGCCTCCGAGCAAGCGCGCACCGGACAAGAAGACAGCCGAGCCGGTGCCCACCCCTCGTTAAGCAAGAAATCGT
>JBAVBF010000290.1:0-1779 GCA_049586115.1 Thermoanaerobaculia bacterium
GAGTAGTCGAGATCGAGATGAACGGCGCGCGCATCCGCGTCGAGCCGGGAGTGGATCCGGCGACGCTTTCGGTGGTGCTGTCGGCGCTTCGAGGGATCCGGTGATTGCGCTTCGGTCAGACCTCAAGGTGGTACTGGGCGCCGCGCAATTCCTGAAATAATATAATCTCTGCCCTCAGGCTATTTTAAAAAAAACTTAGCTAGTCGGTCACATTGGGCCCATCGGCCGGACACACATGACTTCAATTGGGCACAAATAAGCTTAGCTGCTTCGCGAATGCTACCACTCGCTGCTACCACCATCAACACGGGGTGGGGTCTGTCTATATCCCAAACGCGGCAAGGGCTTCTACGTCGGGACGAAGCGGATTTGGCCTGAAGCCGTAAAGCTTGCCAGCCTTTCCGGCGTCACGCCACACACACTGCGGCATACGCTAGGCTCGACGGCGGTCTCATTTGGCGAGTCGCTGAAGATGACCGGGGCCATTCTTGGCCACGCCACGGCGGCGGCCACAGAAGTGTACGCTCCCATGCAGCATAATCCGAGCAAGGGCGCTGCCGATCGCGTCTCAGAAACGATTTCTGCGGCTCTGAAGGGCAATCCTACCGCGGAGATCATTCCCTTGCGCCACGGCGCCAACGGATAATGGATAACGTGAGGTCCGCTTGAGGGACATTGGAGACATCATATCGCGAGTCCAGCTCGACGGCGCGAGGAAAGCTAGAGCTGCCTCTCACCTCGGCCTGGCGGCAGAAGCAAACCCAATTCGCGAGCTCGTCGCCTAACCGAGGCGATGTGACGTCCAAGCTCTCTCGCCATCGCGGGCACTCTTTCCTTCCGCCGCGCGAGTTCGACCAGAAGCTTGGTTTCCTCTTCGGTCCATTTGCGGGGTCTTGCAGGCGCCAAGTTTACACCGGCCAATGTCCTGGGTTCTGGAGCGTGCGGGACTCGATGAGTAGTCTTTTTCTGAACTCACGAATGGCCGGGTTGGGCCAGCCCCCCTCTTTTAAAAGCCTCGCTCCAAAACAACGGAGCCTGAGTCCTCAAACTCGATCTGAGCCGCTCCTACGCTGCCCGAACTGTCGCGAGAAAACTCTCCACCTCGCGCTTCAGGCTCTCAGACTGCTTGGCGAGGTCTCCGGCCGAACCAAGAACCAGTTCGGCTGCAGTTCCCACTTGGCCCGATGCCTGCGTTACGCCGGCTATGTTCTGCATGACCCCCTGCGTGCCCTGCGCGGCCTGCTGCACGCTGCACGCAATTTCCCTGGTCGATCCGCCTTGCTGTTCGACAGCAGCGGCAATAGTCGTAGCGATGTCATCGATTTGTCCGATGGTGGCGCCGATCTCACGAATCGCCCCAGCCGTTGCTCCTGTTGCATCGCGGATCGCCTGAATCTGATCGGCGATCTCCTCGGTCGCTTTGGCGGTCTGTGTTGATAACGCCTTCACTTCGCTTGCCACCACGGCGAAGCCTCTGCCTGCCTCGCCGGCTCGGGCGGCCTCTATCGTCGCGTTCAAGGCGAGGAGGTTAGTCTGTCCTGCGATGCTGTGAATGAGCCCCATTACCTCGCCAATCCTCTGTGTCGCCTCCACCAACCCTTCCACCATGGCATTGGTGCGGTCGGCCTGTGCAACGGCGCTTTGCGCTATCGATGCAGAGTGAACGATCTGACGGGAGATTTCCTGGCCCGATGTCGAAAGTTCCTCTGCCGCGGCAGCCACGGTCTGCACGTTCGATGTGGTCTGTTGAGCAGCTGCGGCGACGATGGTGCTCTGCCG
>JBAVBF010000291.1:0-1601 GCA_049586115.1 Thermoanaerobaculia bacterium
GCGCAGTTGGACGTCGGAGGCGAAGCCGGCGACGGCGGCGGCGCGGGTGACGGTCGCGCCGTATTCGAGGGACTGCCGGGCGCGTTCGAGGCGGATCAGGCGGAGGTAGTGCAGCGGCGAGATGCCGGCGTTGTCGATGAAAAGGCGCAACAGGTGCCGCTCGGCGGCGTGACCGATCTGGGCGAGCGAGGTCATGTCCCAGTCGCGCTGCGGCTCGGAGACGATCGCGTCCTGGACGCGGTGCACGGTCGGATGGAGATGGCGGCGATGCATGTGAAATGGCGACAACTCCGTGTCGCGCGGGGAACGCCGCAGGTACACGACCATGTCCTCCGCCACGCTCGCCGCCAGCGCCTCGCCACACTCCTCAGCGATGAGGTGCAGCGCGACGTCGATGCCCGCCGTGATGCCGGCGCTGGACGCGACGGGTCCATCGACGACGAAGACGCGGTTGTCGATGACCTCTGCCCTCGGCGCCAGAGTCCGAAGCATGTGCAGGAGCTCGTGGTGCGTGGTGCAGCGGCGCGTGCCGAGGAGTCCGGCGCGGGCGGCGAGGAGCGTGCCGGAGCAGATCGTCACCAGGCGATGCGGCGTGTCGGCTTCGAGAAGCGCGACGTGCAGCCGGTCGCGCAACCACTGCGCAGTCATCGTGATCTCCGGCGTCACCTTTTTCACGTGCGCCGTCGGTTGACCGACGACAACGACCCAGGTCGGCGTCGTGAGCTGCTCGGGCAAGGGAACGAGATCGCCGAGCGCCAGTCCGACCGACGTTGGCAGGGTTGCGGTCGGGCCTGCGAAGCCGAGGCGGAAGCGCGGTGGCAGGCCGCGAAGTTCGCGATGCTGATTGGCGAGACGAAACGCTTCCGCGGGTCCGGCGATGTCGAGCAGCAGCGAGTGCGGCACGATCACGAAAAGGACGTCGATGATCTGGGCGCGGATCATACGAGAAGTAGATTAGTGGATTCGTGACTCCGATCTACGAATCCACTGGTCACGAATCCGCTCCTTGTCCGAAAGTGAATGAAAGTTGTCAGGCTGCGCGGCGACGTTTCACGACGCCGCGGGTAACTTCGCCGTGCCAAACGGGAGGCTACTCCGATGCAAGTCGACGCACGCGACAACAACGCCCCTCGCAGTCTGTTTCTCGCCGTCGCGCTGCCGATTCTCATGGCTTCGGCGCTGGCGTGGTGGCAAGTGTCCTCCGCTGCTGCACAAGCTGGAAGATCGTCGCGGGGCGAAAGCACGGTCGACGCGAGCATCACTCCCGGCGACGATTTCTTCGCGTACGCCAACGGTGTTTGGCTCAAAGCGGCGACGATCCCGGCGGGTAAACAGCGATGGGGAGCGCGCGACGAGCTCGAAGAGTTGGCGCGCCGGCGTGTCGCGGAGCTGCTCGACGACGCTGCCGCCGCGCCCGCCGGTTCGGCGGCGCACAAAGTCGCGGACTTTCGCGCAGCGTGGTTGAACGAATCCGCCATCGAGGCCAAAGGGATCGCGCCGCTCAAGCCGCTGCTGGATCGCGTCGAGACAGTGTCAGACAAGACGGGCCTGACACGTCTGCTCGGCCGCGGAATGCGCGCTGACGTCGACCCGCTCGGATT
>JBAVBF010000292.1:0-9143 GCA_049586115.1 Thermoanaerobaculia bacterium
GTACGCCACCCGCCATACCGCTCCGCTTGCACCGAACTTTGCGACGTGTTGTTGCAGGCCGGTGTTCATGACGGTGGAGTTAGCGAGGAGTTGTTCGTCGTCGCGCGTCGCGGGTTCGAGAGAGAGGTCGAGCGACTGCATCACCGTCGAAACCGTGCGGTTGTACAGCGCGATGATCGAGGGCGACAGCGTGCCGGCGTTCACTTCGTGCGTTGCGGGGAGCGCTTCGCCGCGGACGATGAATACGCGGAACGATTTCGCGCGCAGCCACTCGATCGCAGTGGCGAGGGTGATGACGTGCCAGTTGCGATGGCGGCGATACACCTTACTGATCTCGTGATTGCGATCCGCTGACGGCTTGTAGACGTTCGGCTGGATCTCCCACAGCAGCGCGATCTGATGCATCGCGTCGGTCGTTCCGCTCGTCGCGCCGGCGGATCCGGGCAGCGTGTGCTGGCGTCCGGCGGCGCGGCCGAGGGCGATCGCGTCGGCGAGGTCGCGGGCGATGACGTCGAAGGAGATCGTCTCGCTGCGTCCGCCGAAGTGCGCGTTGCGGCCCTGCACGATGATGCCGTCCGGCAGCGGCCGACTGACGATGTGTTCGGAAATCTCGCCGAGCGGAATGGCAATGCCCGATGCGCGCCCTTCGACGATGCGCGGGCGATAGAAGCTCGGCGTCGGCGTTCCTTCCAGCCACAACGGATGGTTGCGCGTCAGGTAGCGTTCGACGAGTTGCGAGCGGATTGCGTCGCAGTGCTCCGGCCGCAGTGTCGAAGGATCGATCGACTCGGCGATGTCGCCGAACACCTCCAGCGCTTCGTCGCCGAGGGAGACGTAGAGATCGTAGAGCGCGGCTTTCGTATCGGCAGGAAGGCGGAAGGACTCAAAGATGCGTTCGATGTGCGGTGGAAACGGCACTGCTACGCGGCCATTCGTTCGCGCGCCGCGTCGAGCAGACGGCGGACGTCGGCGACCGAGGTGATGTCGGCGAGGCCGTTGCGGATGTCCTTGCCGTGGGCGATTCCCTTCGAGAACCAGCCGATCACGGTCCGCGCCTTGTGCAGCTTCCAGTTGATGATCTGCGGCGCGCCATCGATCTTGGCGAGGTAACGATGCATCGCGTCGATGCGGCGATCGACTTCGTTGCCGGTTGGAACGCCGTTCACGAGCGCGAGGATGTCGCGGAAGATGAATGGATTGTGCAGCGCGGCGCGGCCGATCATCACGCCGTCGACGCCGGTGGTTTCGAACATACGGATCGCATCCGCAGGCGTCTTCACGTCGCCGTTGCCGAATACCGGAATCCCCAGTTCGCTCTTAGCCTGCGCGATGTAGCCCCAGTCGCTCGCGCCGGTGTAGGCCTCGTTGCGCGTGCGGCCGTGGATGGCGATCGAGGCCACGCCGATCGCTTCGAAGCGCTTGAGCAGCGGGATGACGTCGTCGCTCTCCCACCCCTTGCGCACTTTCACCGTGACCGGGATTTTCACGCGCTTCTTGATCTTCTCAACGACGCGCGCGGCACGGTCGAAGTCTTTCAAAAGTGCAGACCCCGCTCCGCTGCTGACCACTTTGCGCACCGGACAGCCCATGTTGATGTCGACGATGTCGACGCCCTGCTCCTCGACGATCGCAGCCGCATCGTCCATCCGATCGGGATCGCCGCCGTAGATCTGGATCGCGACTGGCCGCTCCTTTTCATCGAACGCGAGCATCGCTTTCGTGCGGGTGTTGTCGCGCGTCAGCCCCTCGGCGGAGATGAATTCGGAGACGACGAGGCCTGCGCCGCCCAGCTCTTTCACGAGCGAGCGGTAATACGTATCGGTCACCTCGGCCATCGGCGCGAGCGCGAGCGGCGGATCGATCAGAACTCCGCCGATATGAAACGGCTTGTCGAGAAACGTCATCGGAGTCGTCTGCAACATTGTCCGCGCGAGGCCTGTTCCAGCCTCAAGTGCTACGATGTTTGCCCGCGGTCCCACAACCAATCAACGAATGGAGGCTTGAATGCGCCTGAAGATTACCCCTTTGCTGCTGTCGCTGATGCTGCTCGTCCCGATCGCAGCGTCCGCTGCCGACGTCGCCGGCGTGAAGATGGAAGACAAGACCACCGTCAACGGCCAGAACCTGACTCTGAACGGCGCCGGTCTCCGCAAGAAGTTCTTTATCAAGGTCTACGTCGGCGGACTCTATCTCCCCGCGAAGATGTCGAATCCCGCTTCGATCCTCGGCTCGGACACACCTCGCCGGATGGTGATGCATTTCCTCTATAGCGTCACCAAAGAGCAGATGTGCGAAGCGTGGGAGGAAGGGCTCGAGGCGAACACGCCGAATTCATCCGCCGAGGTGAAGGGCGGATTCAAGACGCTCTGTTCGCTGATGGAACCGATCCCGAAAGGCAACCGTCTGGTCATCACCTACGTCCCGGGCACCGGCACGATCGTGGAAGTAAACGGGAAAGTGAAGGGCACGATCCCCGGCAAAGCAACCGCGGACGCGATCGTCGCAACCTGGATCGGGCCGAAGCCCGCGATGGGCGACGACTTCAAGAACGCGGTGTTGGGCAGGTAGCCGGCGCTACGTTCGTTTCCGACAGACGAATACCAGCTTCACGACTCTGCCCTCATTCCACGGATCGAATTCGTGGATCTCGATCGGATCGAGGCCACCCTCGGCGAGCGCGGCGACGATCTCGTCGCGCTCGTAGCAGCGTTGCGTGTGGCGTTCACGGATTTTGATTCGCTCGCCACCGACGATTGCCCATCCCGTGACGAGCGCGCGTCCGAGGAGCTCGCGGCGGCGGTAGGTCGTAGCGATCTCGAGATGGAAGTCGTGCCCCTCATCGACGAACGGCTCTTTCATCCCCCACACGGCGGGATAAATCTCCGGATGGTTCATGTCGAAGATGAAGAGTGAGTCGCGATCCATGACATCTGCGATTTCGTTGAAAGCCGTCGCGAGCTCTCGCGGATCGAGCAGGTGATTGAGTGAATCGTAAAGGCAGGTGACCCACGCAAAGGTTCCGCGAAACGGCAGCGCGCGGGTGTCGCCAAGGACGAGCGTCTTCGCGCGTTTGCGAGCGACGTTCAGCATCAGCGGCGAGATGTCGACGCCGATCGATGAGAAGCCACGCGCGGCGAAGAACGGCATGGCCAACCCCGTACCGCAGGCGACGTCGAGATGCGTTGTCGACCTGGCCGGATACCGGTCGAGCATCTCCACGAGCAAACGCCGCACGGATCGGAAGTAACGCTCGCCGAGGGCTTGGTCGTACGCGTAGGCGAAGGCGCCGTACGACTCGGCGGACGTCATTCGCCTACGCCGGCCAACGGTAGAAACCTTCGCCCGTTTTCTTGCCGAGCTTTCCGTCAGCGACCATGCGCCGCAACAGCTCCGGCGGATCGAAGCGCAAGCCGAGGGTCGAGCATAAGTACTCGGCGATCCCGAGACGGACGTCGAGTCCGACGAGGTCTGTGAGCCGCAACGGACCCATCGGATGGTTGTAGCCCAGCTCCATCGCTTTATCGATGTCCTCGGCGGATGCAACGCCTTCCTGGAGCATCCGAATCGCTTCGAGTCCGATCGCGACGCCGAGGCGCGAGGTGGCGAAGCCAGGCGAATCGCGGACGACGATCGCGGTCTTGCCCATCGACTCTGCCACTTCGCGCGCCTCGGCGACGGTTTCATCGGACGTGCGGTCGCCGCGCACGATCTCGATCAGCTTCATCACATGCGGCGGATTGAAAAAATGGAGACCGACGAAGCGATCGCGCCGCTCGACGGACTGCGCGAGATCGGAAATCGAGATGGAGGAGGTGTTCGTAGCGAGGATGGTGTCTTCGCCGCAGAAAAGATCGGCCTGCGCGAATAGGTTCTTCTTCAGATCGACATCTTCCGGCACGGCCTCGACGATCAGATCGGCGCCATGCACCGCCGGTTCAAGATCGGGCGAGAGATGAATTCGCGAAGTGGCCGCGGACGCTGATTCCGAGGTTACCTTGCCGCGTTCAACGCCTTTCGCGAGCGTCGACTCGATTGACGCCCTGGCCGCATCGAGCGCAGCCGGATCGGCATCGTGGATGACGGTTTCATAGCCGGCGACTGCCGCGAGATACGCAATCCCGCGTCCCATCGTGCCGGTCCCAATGACTGCGATCTGCCGGATCATGAGCGCGCGAGTTTACCGCAGCGCTGTTCCCGCTTGCGCTCATCTTCTTCATGGTCCCGAGCTCACCAGCACAGACAAGAGTGTCTGTGCCACATGGCTGCGCCATTGATACAAGCCTTACCGGCGGCGCCGGTGTGGCACAGACACTCTTGTCTGTGCTCTCGCAAGCTACACTGCCTGGCGACTCAGACCGCGCGCATGGCCAGCTTCAGGATCTCGCGATGCGTGAAGTAGTTCACGGCAGGGTCATCGAGGTGGAAGCTGTAGGTGAACTTCTCGTCGTTGTCGGCCACGAAGGTGAAGCGGAAGTAGCGGTTCTCGGAGCCGCCGAACTCCTTCACGCTCGCAGAGTAGCCCTGGTCCTGCTCGACCTTGATGACGCGATACAGCCGATGTGCGCTGATCGGGAGGTCGTCGGGCGGATAGTGGATGAACTGGATGGCGTAGATCTGCTTCGGATCGATGTCGCGCTCCGGATACTCATCCGCTTCGCTCTCATCGCCTTCGCCCGTGAACCACGTCTCTTCCTCTTTGAAGAGCACGAGATTCGCGGAGCTCTCGGTCATCGGCAGCACGCCCTGATCGAGGTGGATGTGCTGCTCCGGATCGCTCGCATCGCGCAGCTGCGTGAGGAGGTCGATCATGTACTGGATGCCTTCCCGCGTGCCGGTGAAAGCGACTTCGTCATCCTCGTCGGAGATCCAGACGTCGAGCCAGGCGTTGCGAGGAAGCTTGACGCGGCTCTCCAGCGTGTCGAAGTTCACCGCGGCGAAGCCGAGACGCTTGGCGGCGGCGTTGAGGAAATCATTGCAATGCGGATCCTCGACAAGGTTCTGCCGCGCGTACTCGATGGCCGCTTCGTACGCGCGTTTGCGTCCGAAATCGTGCGTCAGATCGAATGGCTGGATGATTTGATCGAGGAGCTGGGCGTGGCGCTCGGCGGCAGGTCGTGACATTGGCGTTTCGGGCAGCAACAACGGCTCAAAACTTATCACATTCCCTGAGGCGGGAGTGGGGGGTTGGGTGTGGGGTGTGGGAGATGAACCGGAGGGGGTCGTGTGTCGGGTGTCGGAGTACGGCGGTGAGTCACTGCCGCGTTTTTTCTCCCACACCCGACTCCCTACGCCCCACCCCCTACCCCGTCGTGCGATCCCGCGTCTTCCAATCCTTGTCGAAATCGGCGAGGAAGCTGGAGAGATCGTCAGCATGCTCTTCCTCGACCGCGAGGATGCCTTCCAGCATGCGCTTGGTGGTGTAGTCGTCGTCGCCGACGTAGCGGATCATTTCGGTATATGAGTCGATGGCCACCCGTTCGGCGACCAGGTCTTCCTTGATCATGTCAAGCAGGTTCTGCCCTTCGACATACTCCGAGTGCGACCGCATCAGCATTCCGTCGGGATTCAGATTCGGCGCGCCGCCGAGCTGCACGATCCGGCCGGCGATCTGGTCGGCGTGTCCCTGCTCCTCGTTCGCATGCTGCAGGAACTCCTGCGCGATCGGATCGGCGTGGATGCCCGTGGCCATGAAGTAGTGCCGCTTGTAGCGGAGGACGCAGACGATCTCCGTGGCCAGCGCCTCGTTGAGCAGCTTGATCACGGTGTCGCGGTCGGCGCGGTAGGCGTCCGTTACCGCTCCTTCTTCGATGTGCTGCCGCGCGCGGCGGCGAAGTTCCTGGACGTCGGTCAGAAAAGGCTTTTCAGTCATTTACAACTCTCCTTCGTATTGCAGCTTGCAAGAATCATCGCCGCTCGGCGCCAAAGCGGGTATGACGCGCATCATAGGTCCGCCCGCGCCAGATCACCTTGCGCCGGATCCCCGTCAGCCAGATGGAGCGGATGAAGATCCACGTCCAGATCGCGGCCATGACCGGATGCAGGAAGAGTGCGGCATCGAGCCGGTAGCGGAGTGCCCGGAAGAGGATCACCCGCGTGAGGCTGATGATGACGATGGTAGCGATGCTGATGCGATCGCCGGTGGCCGCGAGACCGTACGGGAGGATATGGAAGACGACGCAGCCGGCCACGACGAGAAATCCGGCTACGTAGTTGCGTCCCAGCGCGGAGAACGTGTTCTTCGTGAACCCATCCACGACCTCGGCGAGTCCGCGGTACATGCGCAACGAGACCAGTTCCTCGGCGCGGACGATTTCGGTCCTCGCGCCATGCCGCCGCACGAGGCGCGCCAGAGCGATGTCGTCGACCACAGCGTCACTGAGCTGCTCATGGCCGCCGCTGGCCTCGTAGACCTCACGAACGACCAGGTTCCCGGTGCCGCCGCCGAGGGCCAGCCGCGCGAAGCGCGTACGGTTGGAGAGCCACGTCGGCAGGAACGTGTGGAACGCCATCGTCATCATCGGCATCGAAGCGTTCTCCCCGAAGCCGCGCATTTCCAGGTGCGGAAAGAGTGAGAGCAACGCGACGCCGCGCGACTGCAGGTATGCGACTGCGGCCGCGACCGCGGGCGGTGCGTAAATCAGATCGGCGTCGACGAACAGCAGCAACTCGCCGCGCGCGACACAGCTGCCCTGATGCAACGCCCACGGTTTGCCGAGCCAGCCGGCAGGCGGCTCGACGCCGTCGATCACCGTCAGCCGGTCGTCCTGAATGCGGCGGACGATGTCGCCGGTTCCGTCGGCCGATCGGTCGTTGATGACGATCACTTCGAGGTTCGCGTACGTCTGCGCCAGAAAGGCCCGCACCGTTCGTTCGATGATGTGCGCCTCGTCGCGCGCCGGAATGATCACGCTCACCAGCGGCTCCGTTGCGGGCCGCATGTCCGCGCGCAGACTCGGGATGAGCGCGAGATTGACGATGGTGCGGATCAGCGCCATCACCCAGGCGACGAGGATGATCAGCGCGAGGAGGTGCACGTCAAAGGCAATGTCCACTGTCATCCTGAGGCTGCAGGACGCCGAAGGATCTCCGCTGAATCCCCAGGGGGTTCAGCCGGAGTTGCGCATCTTGAGATCCTTCGCCGTTCCTGCGGCTCAGGATGACAGATTGCCGAAACTCAGGCCGGCCCCATCTTCCGCTGCGCGTCGATCGCGTACGGCGAATCGGGGAACTCCGTGGCGATGCGGCGATACGTCTCCCTCGACTTCTGGCTGTTGCCCTGGACGTCGAACGAGTGCGCAAGAAGCGCCAGCAGCGAGTCCGCCGGAAGCAATGGATCGGGTTTGGCGATTTCGGTCTGCAACTCCTGCGCGACCTGCGGAGCTTCGCCGCCGTCGATCCGAAGGCGGTAGAGGCTGTAGCGCGCGCCCGCCACGAGCACATGCTTGGGATGATCGCTGACGAATTTCTGCAACCGTGTACGTGCCGAGGGGACGTCGCCTTTATCGGCGGCGATGCGGGCAAGGTAGAGAGAGGCCACGTCCGCGGCGTCGGTGCCGCCGTGGGCCGTTTCGACGTCCTTGAACTGTTTCTCCGCGGCCGCGGTCCGTTCCGGCTCGGTCTTGAACTTCGCGCCCGGTACCGGTTGAGCGCCGGGGGCGGCAAGCAGCGGCGACTCCATCGTATCGATGGCCGCGCCGAGGGCGATTTGTGCTTTTTCTTCGCGGTTGGCGCGATAGAAATAAATGCCGTAGCCGAGGACGGCCAGGAGCACGGCCGCAGCCGCGATGGTGAAGAGAACGCGCTGATTTTCTTTCGCGCGAGTCGACAACGAGCCGATCTCGTCGACGAACTTATCGTGTTTCAGGTCTCTGCGTTGCTGGCGATCCATGAACCGAACTGCCTCCGTAAAAGTGCGTGACTCTAACCCGGGGCTGAGGAACGGTCAAATCGCTCTGCAGATTTCGCCGATCTCTGCCGGAGCAAAGAAAAATCTGCGTGATGTGGCGATGAAGGATCTACAATAACCCTCGCTTCAGCAATCAAACCATCCGGTACCTTTGTTGCATCGCGACGAATCATCTTCATCGGAACCTTTAGTCATTCGGGAGCATCCATGGCCGCGCGGGCGTTGACGGCAGCACTCATTTCCATCCTATTCTCCGGCCTCGCTGCAGCCGCTGCTCCTTCTCCTTCCCTCACTTCGTCCAACGATTTCGGCGCGACGGTGCTCTGCTATCACATCGTCGAGTCGCCGCAGGACCCGCGCATGGAAGTTTCGCGCGAGACCTTCCGCCAGCAGATGCGCTACCTGGCGATGACCGGCTACAACGTCATCCCGCTGCGCGAGCTCTACGACTATGTCACCGGCAAGCGCGCGTCGCTGCCGAAGAACGCCATCGTCGTGACCATCGACGACGGCTGGCGCAGTACCTACACCGAAGTCTTTCCGGAGATGAAGCGCTACGGATTCCCGTTCACGGTCTTCGTTTATCCGAACATCATCGGACAGACCGCACGCGCGCTGACCTGGAAACAGATCAAGGAAATGTCCGACGCCGGCGTCGACATCGAGAGCCATTCGCTCACGCATCCATTCCTGACTCGCCGCCGCCACACCGAGCTCGATCAGCGCACGTATTCGAACTGGCTATCGCGCGAGCTGATCGACAGCAAGCGGATGATCGAGCACGCTACCGGCAAGCAGGTCCTGTTCATCGCCTACCCGTTCGGCGACTACGACCACTACCTCGTCGACAGCGTCGGCCGCGCGGGCTACGGCGCCGCGTTGACGTGCGAGGCGGGCAAAGTCCGCCGCGGCAGCGATCCGCTCCGCATGCGCCGCATGGTCGTCGAAAAGAAAATGGACTTCGTCAGTTTCCGCCGTTACCTCGGCGCCGGCTCGCTGCCGCTCGACGAGATGACTCCGCAGCCCGGCGTCATCTCCGATCCCGGCCAGACGCTGATCGTCTCCGCGCGAATCCCAAACCACGAGCACATCGATCCGAAGTCGGTAGGCATGGCGCTGTTGTCGGTGCCCGGATCGCTCCCCTTCTCCTACGATCCGCGCACCGGCGCGATCTCCGTCGCGGCCGTGAAGGATGCGCTGAAGGGAACGTACCAGCGGGCGCTGGTGTGGGCGACTG
>JBAVBF010000293.1:0-12276 GCA_049586115.1 Thermoanaerobaculia bacterium
GTCTATGCTTTCAGAGGCTTCGGACTGCCCGCAGATCTGCAGCTCAGATCCTCCAAAAGGCTTCCGGACAAATGAAGATCTGGCGTCCAGATCTTCAAAAGGTTTCGGGCGGATGAAGATCTGGGAATCAGACCTTCGAAGGGCTCTTGAGCGCCCGAAGATCTAGTGATCAGATCTTAAGGTCTGGCGATCAGATCTTGTCAGTCACCCCGAGCATCATCAGCACAGACAGGAGTGTCTGTGCCACATGCATCCTGCTGTACCTGACCGAATGCTGCGATGCGGGAGAGCTGGTGTGGCCCAGACACTCCTGTCTGTGCTTGTCAGGTGCAGGGCCAGGGGCAACTACAATCTCCCCCTCATGCGCGCAACCATCGCTATCCTCCTCTCGCTCTTCGCCATGTCCGCTATCGCCGCACCGCCGATTGATTTTGCAAAGCTGACGAAGGATCAGGTCGTCGGCGGGTTTCGGGTGGAGTCTGTGTATCTGAACGACGCCGACAAGCCTGTCGGGGCGCGGTTCGTTCATCGGCGGAGCGGGTTCACGCTCGATCTGTTGCAGATCGAGTCGGTGCCGCAGGCGCATACGTGGGTGAATTCGTTTCCGGTGTCGGATCAGGGGGAGCCGCATACGCAGGAGCATCTGCTGGTCGGGAAGGGGACGACCGGGCGCGCGTTCGCGGGGCTGGACACGATGTGGCTCTCGCAGTCGAGCGCCTACACGGGACAGTGGCGCACGAACTATGTCTTCAACACCTCGGCCGGCCCCGACGTGTTCTTCAAGTTGCTGGATGCACAGCTGAATGCGTTGCTGAATCCCGACTACACGGATGAGGAGATTCGCCGCGAGGTGCGCAACTTCGGTGTGACCGAGAATCCCGATCACTCGCTGCGGCTCGAGGAGAAGGGCTCGGTCTACAACGAGATGACCAGCTCGTCGTCGAGTCCGTTCCGGCAGCTGTTCCGGACGTCGGGGCAGCTCGTATACGGGAAGAACCATCCGCTGTCGTACAACGCGGGCGGCGAGCCGTCGGGGATCCGCACGATGAAGCCGGAGGACATCCGCGGCTTTCATGAGGCGCACTACTTCCTGGCGAACATGGGCTCGATCGTGGCGCTGCCGCCGGATGTGCCGGTCGCGGACGCGCTCACGCGGATCGACGCCATCCTCGACCGGCTGCAGAAATCGGCGGCCGTTCGTAAGGGGATGACGATGGACGATCAGCCGAAGCCGGCCGCGTCGCCGTCGGCGACGATCGCGTTCACCGAGTATCCGAATCGCAATCCGCAGCAGCCGAGTCCGATCGCGCTGACGTGGCCGGCCACGCGGATGGATCTGAATGCGGACGACGAGCTGCTGCTGAATCTTTTCTTCGACAACATCGCCAGCGACGCCACGTCGAACCTGTACAAGAAATTCATCGACAGCAAGACGCGCGTGATCGACATTGGCGCAAAGACGGTCAACAACCGGGTCAGTGCGGAAGAAGGGCGTCCGGTCTCGATTTACTTCGGCGACGTTGCGGCGACGAACCTGACGCCTGAAAAATTGACCGAGGTGCGGAAGATCGTCACGGACGAAATCGCGCGCATCGCGAATCTGCCGGATGGATCGCCGGAGCTCGATGAATTCAACAAACGTGTTGCCGGCCGCGTCGTCGAGCAGCATCGCGACCTCTCCAAGTTCGTCAACTCGCCGCCGCTGTTCGGCTTCCGCAATACCGGCTCGGCGTGGATGGATCAACTGCTGACGCTGGAGAAAACCGGCACCTTCAAAAAGTCGCTGACGATGAAACCGCAGCTGGCGCATGTCGATGCGCTCATCGGGTCGAAGAAGAATTTCTGGCGCGACGCGCTGGCGAAGTGGCAGATCACGGGCACTGAGCCATACGCGATCGGCGCGAAGCCGAGTCCGGAGCTGATCGCGCGCAATGACTCCGAGCGGGCCGCGCGTGCGACGGCCGAGGCGGAGAGGCTGGCGAAGGAGTACGGGGTGAGCGATCCGCAGGAGGCCATCAAGCGGTATCGCACCGATTACGACGCCGAGACCGCGCGCATCGACAACGCGGCGAAGGCGGTCAAAGCGGCGAAGTTCATCGACGCGCCGCCGATGACGATCGACGAGGGGCTGAAGTTCTCCACCATCAGGCTCGCGCACGACGTGCCGATGGTCGCCTCGACGTTCGACAACCTGACCAGCGGCACTACCGGAATCGCGCTACGCCTCGACACGCTGCCGCCGGACGACTATCGCTACCTCGCGCTGCTGCCGAACCTGCTGACGCGCGTCGGCGTGATCGAGAACGGCAAGCCGGTGTCGTTCGACGAGATGACGGAGCGGCTGCGCAACGAGATCCTGTCGCTCAACGCGAGCTACAGCACGAACGCGCGCACGAACCGCGCGGAACTGGTCGTCCGAGGAGCGGGCAACGATCTGGCGGAATCGAAGCGCGCGATCGAGTGGATGCGCCTCGTGCTCGAGCATCCCGACTGGCGCATGGAGAACCTGCCGCGGATTCGCGATGCCGTCGATCAGTCGCTGAGCCAGCTGCGCAACACGATGCAGGGAGCCGAGGAGCAGTGGGTGCAGAATCCGGCGGAGGCGTGGCGGCGGCAGGACAGCGCGCTGCTCATGGCGACGAATTCATTTCTGACGCGCTCGCATAACGCGCTGCGGCTGCGCTGGATGTTGAAGGAGGCGCAGGCTGGTGATCATGATGCGATCAATGGGTATCTGACGTCGCTCGCGTCGGCGAAGGCTTCCCGCGCCGATCTGAAAGCGTTCATCGCTGCTGCGACTTCGGGCAAAGGTGCTGCGCCGGATTCGTTGATCTCCTTCGCGACGTCGTACGCGGCGCTTTCACCGGGCGCGAAATCGATTGCAGCGGATGCACTAAAAGACCTCGATCTGACGCTCGTCGAAATCCCGGATGCGAGCCTCGCCGCTGACTGGTCGCAGCTCGTCACCGAAATGCGCGACGATCTGGCGATGCCGCCGGCCGAGGCGCTGGCGAAGTTGGATGCGGTGCGCAAACGCATCCTCCACGCCGGCAACGCGCGCATGTTCCAGGCTGCCTCAGCATCCACACAGAAAGCGCTCGAAGCGCCGATTGCGGGGATGCTCAACGCGCTCGATCCGGCGCCTGTGTCGCGCGTAATGATCAAAGGTCAGAACATCGTCGAGGCTCGGCTGCGGCAGCGCGGCGCGATCACCGATGCGCCGTCGTTCGTCGGGCTCCTCGCGCCGAATATGAACGGTGGCGTAGTCATCACGTCGACGCCGGGAACGACATACGCCGATTTCGACGACCGCGAAAAACAGCTCGACTTTCTCGCCTCGCGTCTCTTCGCCGGCGCCGGCGCGCATGGCATCTTCCTGAAGACGATCGGCGCCGGACTCGCGTACAGCAATGGGCTGCGCGGCTCGGTCAGCGCCGGCCGCACCGGCTACTACGCCGAGCGGACGCCGGAACTGCCGCAGACGGTCCGCTTTGTAATCGGCGAACTGCACAATGCTCCGCGCGATCCGTCGCTCGCGGATTACACGATCGCGCAGGCGTTCGGCGAGCTGCGCGGCGCGGGCTCGTACGAGTCGCGCGCCGAGGCGATGGCGGCGGACCTCGCGGACGGGCAGACGCCGGAGCAGGTGCGCAAGTTCCGGCAATCGATCCTCGCGCTTCGCGCCGATCCGAAGCTCGGCGAGAAGCTGTTCGATCGGAAGGATCGTGTGCTATCGGCGTCGCTGCCGGGGTACGACGGTGCGAACTGGAAGCCGGCGGCGGATGGGTCGTACTTTGTCATTGGGCCGGACAAGCAGTTGGATGCGTACGATCGGTATCTGCAGACGTTTGGGAGGGCTTTGGTGCGGTTGTATCCGCGGGACTTTTGGATGTGAGAGGGAGAACGGTTTCACGCGGAGTCGCGGAGGCGCGGAGAAAGGCGATAGGATTCGTGCATGTCTGATCAGCGTTTCGACATGCTCTCCAGCAGCGAGAGCGGCCTGACGTACGTGCGCGAGAAACGCGGCGGCGTGATGCGGGTGCTGACGGAGAGTGAGCTGGCGGATTTCAACGATCCGCCGCCGTGTCCGCAGTGCGCGGAGCAGTTCGGATGCGAGCATTTCAATTGCGCGGGCGAAGCGATGTTGAGTGACGACGAAGTCGAATCGGTCGCGCCACCGGAATGGATCGCGTTCGCGAAAGCATGCGGAATCAGCCGTGAGGATCTCGATCGCCTGAAGTTGATCGAGGAGCACGAAGGCGAGTACCGCGTCGTGCCCGGCGCGGATATGCGCACGCAGGAGATCGTGCTGCTTCTCAATGAACGATGACTTTGCGGCCGCGAAGCCGGCCGTAAGAACCGTAGCCCACGGCTTTCAGCCGTGGGTCGGCGGACGTCGTCTATTTGTGAGCGCGCCTGGGCGCGCGAGAGAAAGCTTTCTGTCGCCCGCTCAAGCGGGCTCACAAATGGTCGGCATGCTCGGAGACCCACGGCTCGAAGCCGTGGGCTACGGTTCTTACGCCGGCTACGCCGACGAGGCATCCTGATGCATCTCCTCGGTCTCTTGCCGGCCAATCTTGCGGCGCATCTTCGCGCGAACGGCGTCGATGTTCGCGACGCCGAGGCGCGGCGGGTGATCGCGCATGTGATGGCGGGGCGCGGCGGGTTTCCGAGTTCGCGTCCGGTGCCGCGGAAGGTTGAAGAGGGTGTCGAGCGATTCGCGACGCGTACGCCGCTCGAAATCGTCGAACGTGCGACCGATCCGGGCGACGGGTTCGTTAAGTATCTCTTTCGGCTGCACGACGGCGCGCTCGCCGAGGCGGTGAGGATTCCGTTGGAGGCGGCGGGGAAGTTCACCGTGTGCATCTCCAGTCAGGCCGGCTGCGCGATGGGATGTTCGTTCTGCGCGACGGGACGGCTCGGATTGATCCGCAATCTGGAGCCGTGGGAGATCGTGGCGCAGTGGATGGCGGTGCGCGACGAAGCGCCGGGCGTGGTTACCGGCGCGCTGTTTCAGGGACAGGGCGAGCCGCTGCACAACTATTCGTCGGTGATGCAGGCCGCGTCGATTCTCGCGCATCCGTGCGGTGGACGCATCGCGGCGAAGAACATCACGATCTCGACGGTTGGACTCGTTCCGCAGATCCTCCGCTTCGCGCGCGAGCGGCAGCCGTACCGGCTCATCGTTTCGCTCACCTCGGCGATCGACGAGCGGCGGCGCTCGTTGCTGCCGTCGGCGTCGGCGTGGCCGGTGCGCGAGCTTGCGGATGCGGTTCGCGTCTACCAGCAATCCGCCGGCGGACGCGCCACGATCGCCTGGGTCGTCCTCGGCGGGATCAACACGGGTAGCGACGAAGTGGACGCGCTGCGGACCCTATTCGACGGCATCCCGCTGCGATTGAATCTGATCGACGTCAATGATGCGCGTCCGGATGGTTATCGTCGCGCTTCCGATGCCGAGCTTTCCTCGTTCCGCGATGAGTTGCGCACGCTCAATATCCCGATCGTCCGCCGCTACTCCGGCGGCGCGGCGAAGCACGCGGCGTGCGGGATGTTGGCGGCGATGCGGAGTTGAAAAGCGTTTCACGCGGAGGCGCGGAGACGCGGAGCTGTTACCATCAATAACCCGATGCGCGTCGACCATGAGAAGAGGGAGATCGTCTGTTCGGTGGGCGATCTCGTTCACGAATCGACGTACCGGCGGATCGGGGTCGAGCGCGGCGACGGATTTCGGCGGATGTGGATCGGGCAGGACATTCACACCAAGCGCGCCGAGCAGCGGACGGGCGAGGATGCGAATTATCGCGCCGAGATGCATGTGGTGCATCGGACGCAGGCAGGCGGGTGGACGATCACCATCACCGTCCGTATCGACGGACTTTCGGTCGACAAGGCCGCGAAGACCGTCACCATCGAGGAAGTGAAATCGATTCACTTCGATCTCGAGCTGGAAGCGCTGTACCGGTCGGACAAACTGCAGCGGCATCTGCTGCAACTGCTGTTGTATTCGTACTTTTTGTCGAGCCAGCCGGACTTTGACGGCTTCACGTTCATCCCGCAGCTCGTGCTCATCGATCTGATTTCGGGCGATGCGAAAACGATCGACGCGGAGTTCGATCGCGAACGGATCGTCGAGACGCTGAACGACCGGCTGGAGCGGCTCGTCGGCGATCTGGAGACCGCGCTCGCGTTGCGCGTGGCGAAGCGCGCGTTTGCCGACACGCTCACGTTTCCGTTTGCGGAGATGCGCGCGGGACAGCAGGAGATGATCTCCGCCGTCGCGCGAACCGTGTATCAGAAGGAAGCGCTGCTCGTCTCCGCCCCGACCGGCATCGGCAAGACCATGGCCGTGCTCTATCCGGCCGTGAAGCAGGCGCTGAAGCTGGGCAAGAAACTCTTCTTCCTCACGTCGAAAACGATGCAGCAGGACGCGGCGGTCGAGGCGCTGCAGGCGCTGAACGACGGCTCGTTTCGTGTGCTGCGCATTCGCGCCAAGCAGAAGATGTGCGCGCATTCGGAGATCATCTGCCACGAGGATTTCTGTCCGTACGCGGCGCGCTACTCCGACAAGATGCAGCGCACCGATCTGCTCAATCACCTGGTCACGTCGTTCAGCTATTTCGATCCGCAGATCACGTTCGAGATGGCGAAATCGAACGAGGTTTGTCCGTTCGAAGTGTCGCTGGAGTTGATCGAGCAGGCGGACGTCATCGTCTGCGATTACAACTACATCTTCGATCCGTACGTCGGGCTGAAGGCGTATCAGCAGGAGAGCGATTACGGCGATTGCGTGCTGGTCGTCGATGAGGCGCACAACCTGGTCGACCGCGGCCGCGGCTACTACTCGCCGGAGTTGCATGAGGAGCAGTTCGATCGCATCCGGCAGCATCTGGCCACGCGCAACTGCTGGCTGGAGGGCGCCGAAGAGTTGCTGGACGTGCTTGGCGATCACTTTCACATGCTCGCGGAATCGCTTGGCGAAGATCCGGCTGTGAAGCAGGCGCTCTGCGAGCCGGACCGCGAGCTGTTCCTCGATCAGCGCACGGAATGGGAGCGGCTGGTGATGTACTACATCGGCTGGAAGATCGAGAACCGCATCGTCGAGACCGACGATCCGCTGATCGATTTCTACTTCAAGCTGGTGAAGGTCGCGAACCTGATGACCGAGAAGGGGGACGAATTCGCGCACCTGATCGAGCGGACGCAGGAAGGGCTGAAGTTCAAAGTCTTCTGCAAAGACCCGTCGCGTTTTCTCGGACGAATTTTCGAATCGGCGCATGCGACGGTCGCGCTTTCCGCTACCCTCGAACCGTTCGACTTCTATCGCAAGCTCCTCGGATTTCCCTCCGATCGCACGACGGAGCTCTCGCTGCCGTCGCCGTTCCCGCGCGCGAACCGCAAGATCGTGGTGATCTCCGAAGTCGACACGTCGTACAAGAAGCGTGCGGATTCATATGACCGCATCGCCGACAACGTCGCGTCGATCGCCGAGGCAGGCGACGGCAACTTCCTGGCGCTGTTTCCGAGCTATGCGTTTCTGCGTGAGATTTCCGAGCGCATGCCGCCGATCCGCAAGCACGTGATGGTGCAGCGCACCGACATGACCGACTACGAGCGCAACGCGATGCTGGACATCCTGCGCGAACGTTCGCGCAAGGGAAATCTGATCATGGCCGTTTCCGGCGGCATGTACGCCGAGGGGATCGACTATCGTGGCGACATGCTTTCGGGCGTGATGGTGATCGGTCCGGCGCTGCCGCAGGTGAGCTTCGAGCAGGAGCTGCTGCGGCAGTACTACGACGAGCAGTACGGCTCGGGATTCGAGTTCGCGTATCTCATCCCCGGCATGACGCGCGTGGTGCAGTCGGCGGGGCGCGTGATCCGCAGCGAGACGGACATCGGCATCATCGCGCTGCTCTGCAAGCGATTCACGCAGCAGACGTACACGCAGTTTTTTCCGGCCGACTGGTATGAGGAATCGCCGCGCGAGTTGATTTCGAAGAAGCCGGCCAGCGAGATCCGCGAATTTTTCGAGGCGAAATTGACGCCGCAATTGAGGTTGGTGTGATCCGACGTTCTTTCACTCTTCACTCTTCACTCTTCACTCTTCTTTTTCTTGCCTGCGCGTCATCGCCAACCGCGCCAGCTCCGCGCGTGCCCGAATGGCACACGATGCCGGCCGCGATCCTCGACTCGTTCTGTCTGAGCCTCCGCGATGAAGGCATCTCAAATTCGACGACCGTCAACATCGTAAAGATCGCTCAGCCGTCGCTGATTACGCCGCTGTCGATGCAGTCGTTGTCGGACTCATTTTTCTATCACGGGCCGCTCGACTCCTCGCGGGCCGCCGCCGAGGCCACTGCCGCTTCCGCCGAGATCCCGATCACGATTCCTGCGACGTGCGCCTGGCGCGGCATCGCTCCGAACACGGCCGCGAAGTACGGCGACACGATGACGCTCGAGCTCTCGCCGCCGATCGTCAACCCGTTCGCGCGCAATGCCGCCGGTCTTTTCGCGCGCATCGCGCTGGCGGGGGAGTCGCCGACCTGGTACTGGCTGCCGCTGGTCCCGCGGGGTGAGACGTGGACGGCGGGACGGCTGACGCTGTTGCCGTACCGGCAGTGAGGAGGAAGCATGCAACCAGTGATCGTTCGCGCGGGCGCTTCGCTGCGCAATGACATCGAGGCTGGTCCGCATCGGATGGTCGCGGACGAGCCGGCGAGTGCGGGCGGCACCGAGGCGGGACCGACGCCGTACGACTTTCTGGCGGCGGCGTTGGGAACTTGTACGTCGATGACGCTGCGCGTCGTGGCGGCGAAGGAGAACATCCCGCTCGAGGGCGTCGAAATCACCGTCGAAAACGACCGGATGTATGCGAAGGACTGCGCGGATTGCCTCACGCAGAATGGCTACATTCACCGCTTCACGGTCACGATCAAATTGCTTGGCGATCTCACGATGGAGCAGCGGGAGCGGATGCTCGCCGTCGCAAAACGCTGCCCGGTGCACAAGACGCTGACGTCGGAGATCCGGATCGACGAACGGCTCATCGATTGATGGCATATTTTTTTCAAAGTAGGACGGCAAGAAACTAAGGTTCCTTTCGCATGACACAGCAACACGAACAAGAGCAGCGGCAGAGGGTTCTGGTCGCTGACGACGATCAATCAATCCGGCAACTGGTCGCGACGATCGTGAGGCGGGAGAGCTTCGTCGTCGATGCGGCCGCGGACGGACTCGAGGCGATCGAGCTCCTGAAGAAATACGAATACGCGGTGATTCTGCTCGATCTGATGATGCCTCGACTGGACGGATTCGGCGTCATCGATTGGCTGCGCACGAATCCGCCGCTGATCAAGCCGATCGTGATCGTGATCACCGCCTACGCCGACCAGCGTTTCAAGGAAGTCGATTCGGAGCTGGTCTCCGGCGTCCTCCGCAAGCCGTTCGAGGTGGCGGAGCTGGGCAATCTCGTGCGCGCCTGCGTGAACGGCTTCACGGCGGAAGTGACGCAGAAGCTGTTCTTCTCGAAGGATCGAGCAATCCGCGATTTCGTCCGCGGCGGCGAGGATCGGGAGACGTAGAGGCGTTTCACCACAAAGACACAGAGGGCACAGAGAGAATCCCTTCGTGTCCTTTGTGTCTTTGTGGTGAAAGGGTTTTTACTTCGCCCAGTTCTCGATCCAGTATTGCAACACGATCAGCGCCCACAACGGCTTGGCGTTGTTCGCCCGTCCGCTGCGATGTTCGGATAGCAGATCGGCGACTTCGTTCTCATCGAGGAGTCCTTGCGCGCGCAGGCGCGCCGGCGCGAGGAGGCGATCGACTTCGTGGCGCAATCCGTCGTTGATCCAGCTGGCGATGGGGACACTCAGGCCGCGTTTGCGGCGATAGATCACGTCCTTCGGCAGCCAGCGTTCGGCGGCTTTTTTCAGGACCCATTTCGTTTGGAAGCGGCGGAGGCGCAGGTCGGTCGGGAGCGACAGCGCGAAGCGCGTTACGTCGCGATCGAGGAACGGCGCGCGCGCTTCGACCGACGACAGCATGGTGGCGCGGTCGACTTTCACGAGGAGGTTGTCGCGGAGGTAGCTGCGGTAATCGAGCAGCATCGCGCCGGCGAGCGCGTCGCAGTTGGACGACGGCAGGTCGGGTAACTCCGATCCGAGTTTGTAGACCGAGGAGGTGAGACCGGTGCCGAACCAGGCGAGGTGGCGTTCGATCCACGGCTTCTCGGCATCGGAGACGAAACGTTTGAGGAGGAACTCCAGCGTCACCTTCTTCGTCGATGACGGGACGCGCTGAACTGCTCTCCGAAGAATCGCACGGACGAAGCCCGGCATCGCGTCGTAGAGCGGCGCGATCTTGTGGCCGAGGTAGGTGGGGTAGCCGCCGAAAAGCTCGTCGGCGCCTTCACCACTGAGGATCACTTTCACCTGCTGGCGCGCGGCGCGGGCAAGGAGGAACGTCGGCAGGATGGCGGGATCGGCCAGCGGTTCGGCGACCCCTCGTACGACGGCCTGCAGCGCCTCCATCAGCGTTTCCGCGTCCGTCCGCACCGGCACGTAGCGCGTTCGAATCCTCTTCGCCAGCTCCTCGGCGACCGGACTCTCGTCGTACGACTGCTCCGCGAACGCCGCCGAGTACGTGTGCACGCGATCGACGCCGATGAATTTCGCGGCGAGCGTGGCCAGGATCGAGGAATCGAGTCCGCCGCTGGTGAAGACGCCTACCGGAACATCCGCCATCACCTGCTTTTCGACGGCGCGCTCGACGAGGCGTTGCGTTTCGTCGATGGCGGCGCGGGCGGAGATCCGTTCGATGCGGAACGACGCCGGATCCCAGTAGCGAACCGTTTCGACATCACCTTGATGAAAGCGAACGAACGTCCCCGCCTCGACGCGGCGAACATCACGAAACGGTGTGCGCGGTTCGGGAACGTAACCAAGCCGCAAGTACTCGCCGATTGCGATCGGATCGAGCTCGCGGCTGATATCGGGATGACGCAGCAGGCATTGCAGCTCGGACGCGAAAATCACCTCGGCGCCAGCCTTCGCGTAGAAGAGCGGCTTCTCGCCGGCGCGGTCGCGCGCGAGAATCAGCGTCTGGATTCGCGCATCCCAGATGGCCAGTCCGAACATGCCGTCGAGCTCCGGAATCGCAGCGACGCCGCGTTCGAGGTAGAGCGGCAGGATCGTTTCGACGTCCGACTTCGAGCGATACGGATAGTCGGGATAGCGCGCGCGAATCTCGGCGGCGTTGTAGATCTCGCCGTTGCACTCGAGCCAGACCTGCGAGCCGGGCGCGGCGAACGGCTGGTCGGCGCGCTCATGCAGGTCGATGATGCGCAGCCGCTCGGTGCCGACCGCAGCCTCGGCGCGCACGAACTCGGCGTGACCGTCGGGACCGCGGTGCCGCAACGCATCGCCCATGAGCCCCAGGACGTGCGGATGCCGCAGCGCCGCTCCGTCCGCGACCATTCCGTAGATGCCACACATCGGCCCGACTATAACAAGCGCGGCATCGCATGAATTAAACTCCCGCCCATGTCCGCGATCCTTCCCGCCACCTGCGCCCGCTGCAACGGCTCGGGATGGATTCCGCTGGCGGGCGATTCGCTGCGCGTCGAGCCGTGCGGATGCCAGGGCGATCTGCGGCGGCGGCAGCGCATCGCGGCGTCGAACATCCCGCGGCGTTACTACCCGCACTGCACGCTGGAGACGTTCTACGACAAGAACAACGCGGTGCTGAAATCGGCGCGCAATCGCGTGCGCGAATTCATCGACGCCTGGCCAATGACGATCGATGGACGCGGCCTTCTGCTGATGGGCGGATGCGGCGCGGGGAAGACGCATCTCGCGGTCGCCGCGCTCGTCGAGATCATCCACAGCGGCAAGCCGGGACGCGTGCTCTTTTCGAACTTTCAGGATCTCATCCAGGAGATTCAGGCCAGCTTCGATCCCGATGCAGCGGTCGGCAAAGCGGAAATCCTTCGTCCGCTGCTCGAAGCCGATCTGCTCGTGCTCGACGAGCTCGGATCGCAGAAGCCGACGCAGTTCGTGCAGGACGTTCTCTACTACGTCATCAACAGCCGCTACAACACGGAGCGCACCACGATTTTCACGACCAACTATTACGACGACGCCAGCGTGGAGGGGCAGCGCCTGCAGGACCGCGTCGGTGACCGGTTGCGCAGCCGGCTTCACGAGATGACCGAGCTGATCTCGATCAAAGGCGTCCCCGATCACCGCATCGCCAACAAACAGAGCCGCAACATCC
>JBAVBF010000294.1:0-2449 GCA_049586115.1 Thermoanaerobaculia bacterium
ATCGAAACTCTTCGCAAGACCTCGGAAGCGCAGCAGAAGCAGATCGCCGATCTCACGGCGCGCGTCGACACGCTCGCCGCGGCGCCCGCACCGCAACCGGTCACGGTGCAGGCGCCCGCTCCAAGGAAGAAAGCGGCCGTCCGTAAGGCGCCACGCAAACGGCGCCGCTAATTGAATACAATCCCGCGAACATGGCGAAGGAACTGCGCATCATCAAGATTCATGGGAAAGTCCAGGGCGTCGGCTACCGCTTTTTCGCCACGCGCGTGGCCCGCCGCCTCGGACTCAAAGGCACGATCGAGAACGTCCGCGACGGTTACGTCGAAGCGATCGTCGAAGGCGAGAAAAGCGTCATCGACGAATGGCTCGAAGAGTTGAAGGAAGGTCCGCGGTACGCCGAGGTGACGAGTATCGATCAGGAGACGAAGGATTTCACCGGACGGCTCGGTGACTTCGATGTGAAGTTCTGATGGATCTGCGACCGTTCATCCGTGACGTTCCTGATTTTCCCAAGCCCGGCATCGTTTTCAAAGACATCACGCCGCTGCTGCGCTCGCACGAAGCGCTCGACTACATTTCCCACGCGTTGGCGGAGCCGTTCAAAAACTCCGGCGTGACGAGCGTTGCGGCGATCGAATCGCGCGGCTTCATCTTCGGCAGCGGCGTTGCGCGTATCCTCGGCTGTGGATTCGTGCCGATCCGCAAGCCCGGCAAGCTGCCGTGGAAAACGCGGCGCAGCGAGTACACGCTCGAATATGGCAGCGGCGTCCTCGAGATTCATGACGACGCTCTCACCGCCGACGACCGCGTCCTGCTCATCGATGACCTGCTCGCCACCGGCGGCACCGCCGCGTGCGCGGTAACGCTCGCACGCGAATGCGGCGCGACGGTCGTCGCAGCCGGCTTCGTGATCGAGTTGACCTTCCTCGACGGCCGCGCGAGGCTTGACGGCGTCCCCATTCATTCGTTGCTTCAGTACTAGGCCGTCAGCCGACAGCCAAACCATGTACGACCTCATCGTCATCGGCTCCGGACCGGCCGGCGAGAAGGGCGCTGCGCAGGCGGCGTACTTTGGGAAGAGTGTTGCGCTCATCGAGCGTGAGCCGGTCCTCGGCGGCGCGTGCGTCAACACAGGCACGATTCCCTCGAAGACATTGCGCGAATCGGCGCTGGCGCTCTCCGGATTCCGGCAGCGCGGCTTTCGCGAAGGCGCCATCGACATCAACATCAACTGCATCACCATCGCCGACTTCATGTACCGCAAAGATCACGTCGTCGCGCACGAGTGGAAGCGGATCGAAGACAACCTGCGGCGGCATAAAGTCGATCGCTACCAGGGCACGGCGCGATTCGTATCGCCGACGCGCGTCGCCATCACAAACGCCGTCGGCGAACAAACCATCGACGGCAGCGTGATTCTCATCGCCACGGGCTCGTCGCCACACCGTCCCGATCACGTTCCGTTCGACGGCGACGTCATCTGCGACAGCGACACCATCCTCGGCATCGACCGCATCCCCGAGCGCATGGCTGTCGTCGGCGCTGGCATCATCGGCGTCGAATACGCGGCCATGTTCGCGGCGCTCGGCGTCGAAGTGCACCTCATCGACGGCCGCACGTCGCTGCTGCCGAACATCGACCGCGAAATCGTGCGCATCCTCCTCGGCGAATTTCAGAACCGTCTCGGCATCACCATGCACCTCGGCATGGACGTCGCCTCGATCGAACGCTGCGGCAATCAGGCGTCGCTCACGCTGAAAGACGGCGAATGCATGGTCATGGACAACGTCCTCTACGCCGCAGGCCGCTCCAGCAATGTCGAAGGACTCAACCTCGACGGCGTCAGCGTTGCGACCGCGGCACGCGGGCTGATCACCGTCAACGAGAACTACCAGACCTCGGTGCCGAACATCTATGCGGCCGGCGACGTCATCGGCTTCCCTGCGCTCGCATCGACGTCGATGGAGCAGGCGCGTGTGGCAATGGTTCACGCGTTCGATCTGAAATACAAAACGAAAGTCGCGCCGATCCTGCCGTATGCGATCTACACGATCCCCGAGGTGGCGACGGTTGGTCTCAACGAAGACGATTGCCGGAAGAAGGACATCGCGTGCGCCGTCGGCCGCGCGTTTTACCGCGACAACGCACGCGGCGAAATCATCGGCGACGTCAAAGGGCTGATCAAACTCGTGTTCGATCCGGAGTCGCGCAAACTTCTCGGCGTCCACATCATCGGCGAAGGCGCATCCGAGCTCCTGCACATCGGCATGATGGTCATGCAGTTCGGCGGCGCGATCAACGCGTTCATCGACTGCGTTTTCAACTTCCCCACGGTGAGCGAAGCGTACAAATACGCCGCCTACGACGGCCTCGGCATGATCAATCGCAAGAGGACCTAGCCCGTCATCCTGAGCCGCCGCAGGACGGCGAAGGATCTCAAGCTTCCCAA
>JBAVBF010000295.1:0-2283 GCA_049586115.1 Thermoanaerobaculia bacterium
GCTCGGGCCTCTGGAGCTATCTCTTACGGCGCTGCGAAACGCGCTCGTGCAGCGCGGATTGATGCGCCTGCACAACCAGTGCATCGATGACCGTAACGGCGACGTCGATCAACGGGCGATCGTGCAACTCCTCCAGCTCGCGGATGCTCGCGCGCAGCCGCACGTCGCGAACGTCGTCCGGCCGATCGGCTGGCCGGCCGAGGATCAGTTCATCGAGGCTGACTTCCAGAACCGCGGCGAGCGCGGCGAGCGTTTCGCCCTCGGGGACGACTTCACCGCTCTCGTATTTCGATATCTGCGGCGCGTAGGTGTCGATCCCCTCGGCGAGCTGCTGCTGCGTCAGTCCGCGCTTCTCACGCGAGGCGCGAAGCCGCGCCCCGAACTCCGCTGCGAACGATCCGTCTTTCTTCCTCGGCTTGGTTGTCGCCATATGCCGAAGTATCCGACCGACTCCGCGCGGACCGCTCCCGTTCCCTCGTCGCGTTTTCATGCTTACGTTACTACATACTACTTGACTTATAGCGAAACGCAACCTATATTTAGTGCTTGACAGGCCATTCATGAACGGGCGCGGACCACGGCAGATCGATTCCTCACGTCGCGCCCTGGCATCCACACGGAGCGCCGATGTATAGGTCAGCGCCTGATTACGTCTCCGGCCGCAAGGGCCACTTTGAGATCGTGCCGTGGATCACGCATCCGCCGTTCTGCGTCTGCGATGTCTGTCCGAAGTTCCGCGAGCGGGAAGCTGCGAAGAGCGGAAAGCCGATCGCCGAGATTTGGGCGGCGCCGCTGCCGATCCGCATTCGCCGCGTGTCGCCGTTCCCGGATAGCCGGAAGGCGTCAGCGGCCGCGGTTCACGTGCTCAAGGCCGAGGAGGAAGGGCGACTCGCCGAAGCGTTGGACAAAGCCGACGCTCAGAACCGCGCACGCCAGACCGCCGTCAGCTTCGGTACGGTCGCCGATGCGTATCGCGCGCATCTGATCGCCGCCGACAAGGAGTACGACACCTCGCGGTCACGCATCGACAACATCGAAGCGCTGATCGGTCGTTCGCGCGATGTCGATGCGGTCGATATCAAGGTCTACCGCGAGCTGATCGCCGAGGTAAGCGAGATGACCGCGGAGACGCAGCGTCACTATGCATCGACGCTCCTGGCGATGCTCAACTACGCCAAAGCGGAACGCGTGATCAAGACGCACCAGCTTGAGGCCGTGCGGTTGCCGCAGGTGATCAGAGACGACACGCCCGAGCCGTGGACCAAGTACGAGGTAGCCGTGATCATGGGTCCGGCGCTCGACGAGTACGAGCGCGAGCAGGCGGCGTGGAACGCGAAGGTTGCGAAGGACAAAGCGAACCGCGGCCTGCGATCGCCGTCGGCCGTGCCGCTGCGCGGTCTTTGCCTGGTCGGTTACATGACGCTCATGCGGCCGAAGAACAATCGGGCGCTGACGTGGCAGGAAGTGACGATCGATCCGCAGACGCGCACCGGCCGGTTCCGCCTCGATCAGCACAAGAACGTCAACAAAGGCATCAAAGCCCGCGGCTCGCTCGCCGTGGAGTTGGTGGACTACCTGCTGTCGATCCGGCCGGCAAACGCGCGCGGCCTCATTCATCCGAACCCTGTCACCGGCAAACCCTACGTGGACATCCGCAAACAGTGGAATCGCCTCGTCGCCATCGCGAGCCGCATGCTTGGTTATGAGTTGACGGGGAAGAAGGCCGACTTCTTCAACTTCCGCCACACCGGCGCGTCGCACATCGCCGAGCGCGCCCGTGATGCAAGCCACCTCCTCAGCGTCGTCAAGATGATGGGCGATACCTCCATCGCGACGGTGAACCGCCACTACTTCAACATCGATGACCTGATGCTGGAGGAGATCGTTGACGGATGGGTCGTGCCGGAGCTGGCGACGTTCACGCCGGATCGCTTCCGCGCCGCGAGCTGAACGTGCATCCACGCGCTCTGCCGGCCGCCATCTTTCTCCCTGCGCTCGCAGCGTTTCCGCCGTGGAACATCGCGCGAGCGCAGCGTTATTACGAGTCTCCGGCGCTGTGGAAAAGTGCCGACCTTGTGAGGGACCTTGTGAACTCCAATTTTCTTTATCGGCTCGCAGGGCAACAAAAAAGCCGCCAAGTGGCGGCAGGTGAATCACTTAATTTGGCGGGGCCGACGGGGCTCGTATTCGTACAACCTTCGACGGCTCAGTAAGTTGTTGAAAACACGATACGCGAAACCGGCTGAAATCTCAACTTTGGGCCGGTGAGGGTACGTATCGATG
>JBAVBF010000296.1:0-6885 GCA_049586115.1 Thermoanaerobaculia bacterium
TCTGACGCCGAAATGGAGCACGTCGATGCGCAACATCTTCAACGATGGTTGCGGCGTCCTCGTGCCGTACGGAACGGCTTGCCGCACCGGCGCCACGCTCGGCGTCGATCCGAGCACGAACCAGCCGGGATCGGGGGCCGTTTACGACGACTCCTCCGCGTCACCGGTGGCCCTGCCGGATGGCTCCGTTCTCTACGGTTCCTTCACCAGCTACAACGGCGGGCGCGGACACCTGATCCACTTCTCCGCCACCGGCGCGATTCTGGCCAACTACGATTTCGGGTGGGACACGACGCCCGCAGTCTGGGAGCACAACGGAACGTATTCGATCGTGATGAAGGAAAACTTCTACGTTCAGGAGGCTTACTACATCACGCAGCTCGATCCGAATCTGAAGAAGGAGTGGCAGTTCAAGAGCACGACCACCCAAGCCTGCGGCCGCGGTCCGGACGGCAACGTGACGTGTGTCGACGAGCAGAACGGCTTCGAATGGTGCGTGAATGCGCCAGCCATCGACAACCGCGGCACGGTCTACGCGAACAGCGAGGACGGCAACCTCTACGCGATCGCGCAAGGCGGCGTACTCGAGGGCCGGATCTTCCTGCAACTCGCACTCGGCGCCGCTTACACGCCCGTCTCCATCGGCCCCGACGGCCGCCTCTACGCGCAGAACGCGGGACACCTCTTCGCGGTTGGAGGATCGAGACCGCGTCACCGCGCGGTGGGGCGGTGAGGACTCCATGGTGATGTACAGGGAAAGCGCGTGTGCGCGCGTGATTTGTCGAGCATTTCAGTTCCCTCTCACCGGCTGGAACGCCGTCGCGGGAACCGGCTCACCGAACAGGAATCCCTGCACTTCCTCGCATCCCTGCTGGCGGAGAAACTCAAGCTGCTCGGGCGTCTCGACGCCTTCCGCAGTTACGCGGAGACGCAGTCCGCGGGCCATGCCGATCACGGCGGAGACGATGGCGCGGTCGGGGGCGCTCGCTTCGATCTCCTGCACGAACTCCTGATCGATCTTCACGCTGTCGATCGGGAAACTGCGCAGGTAGTTGAGTGACGAATGGCCGGTGCCGAAGTCATCGATCGCGATCTGCACGCCCATCTCGCGCAGGCGGTGCAGCGTGGCGATCGTGCGCGACGTGTTCTGCATGGCCAGGCTTTCGGTGATCTCCAGCTCCAGATCGCCCGGCGCGAGGCCGGAACGCTCCAGCGCCGCCGCGATCAGCTGCGGCAGATCGCTGTGCTGAAACTGGCGCGGTGAAAGATTCACGGCCATGCGGAAGCCCGATTCGCGATCGCCCTGCCACGCCCTCGCCTGGCGGCAAGCCTCGCGCAGCACCCACTCGCCGATCGGCACGATCAGCCGCGTTTCCTCGGCGATCGGGATGAAATCCTTCGGACCGACCAGGCCGAAGCCGGGACGGTTCCAGCGCAGCAGCGCTTCGACGCCGGTGACGCGTCCCGAGATAATGTTGATCTGCGGTTGGTAGTGAAGCTCGAGCTCGCCGCGGTCGAGCGCATGGCGGAGATCGTTCTCCAGCGACAACCGCTCCAGCGCGCGGCTGTTCATCGCCGGAGTGAACATCTGATAAGAATTGCGGCCGGCGTCCTTCGCGCGATACATCGCGTGATCGGCATTCGCGAGCAGCACCTCGGCGGTGTCGCCGTCGCTTGGAAAAAAGGCGATGCCGATGCTCGTGGTGATGAACAGCTCCGTCCCTTCGATCTGCAGCGGCAGCGCGACCGTGTCGAGCACCTTCTGCGCGATTTTCGCCGCGGCGTCGGGAGTTTTGAGGTCGGCCAGCAGGACCGTGAATTCGTCGCCGCCCATGCGCGCGATCGAATCCTCTTCGCGCAGCGACGCCTGCAGCCGCGCCGCGATCGCTTTCAGCAGTTCGTCGCCGATCGAATGGCCGAGGGTGTCGTTGACGACTTTGAAGCGATCGAGATCGAGGAACATCACGGCCAGCGGATGCTTCATGCGCCGCGCATGCGCCAAGGCGACCGTAAGCCGATCGCGAAACAGCCGCCGGTTCGGCAGCCCGGTCAGCGCGTCGTGATAGGCCTGATACTCGATCTGCTCTTCAACCCTCTTCCGTTCCGTGACGTCACGCGACACGCCGACGATCTCGCGGATCTGGCCGCTGAGCGCATCGCGAACGCTGCGGCTGGTGGTCTCGAACCACACCAGCGAACCGTCTTTTTTCTCGACCCGATACGCGAACGTAGTCGGGCCCGACTCGTGGATCAACGAGGAAAGGTAGCGGACTTCCTCGCGATCGACTTCGAAGATGAAATCGTAAAACGAGCGGCCGACGAGCTCCGACGGTTCGTAGCCGACCAAGCGCCGGCACGCGTCGGAGGCGTAAAGGATGATTCCCTTGTTCGACGTCCGCGAAATCATGTCGGTCGAGTTCTCGGCCATCAGCCGGTAGCGCGCCTCGCTCTCGCGCAACGCCTCCTCGGCCATGCGCCGCTCGGTGACGTCGTTGTGCACGCCGATCGATCCGACCACATTGCCGGCCGCGTCGACCACCGGCGCTCCGCCGATTTCCAGCCAGACCACCATCCCGTCCTTGCGGCGAACGCGAATCTCGTACTGATCGGCGATGTGGCGCAGGCGCAGCCGCGTCTTCTCGCGCATCAACTCGATGTCCTCGGGATACGCGAGCAGGAGGTCACCCTGCAGGCCGACCAGCTCTTCGCGCGAATAGCCGACCATCTCGCAGAAACGGTCGTTGACGAAGTGCAGTACACCGTCGTTGCCGGCCTGTACGAGGCCCTCGCGCATCCGCTCCACGAGCAGGCGATATCGCTCCTCACTTTCGCGCAGCGCATTCTCGGCGAGCTTGCGGTCGGTGATGTCGATGACGGTTCCTTCGAGGATTTCGGGATCGCCGTCGAGCAGATGCACGCTTTCGATGAGCCAGACCGCGCGGCCGTCTTTGCGCCGCAGCGAAATCTCGCGGCTGGTCATCATCCGTTCGCGGCGAAGCTGGGCGATGAAATCGACACGGTGCGCCGGGTCCTGGTAAAGCTCGGCCGCAGACTGCTCCATCAGCTCCTCGCGCGACGAAAAGCCGAGGATGCGGGCCATGGCGTCGTTGCAATCGAGAATGCGGCCGTCGATGGTGTTGCGGTAAACACCGGCGAGATTGCGCTCGAACAGCACCCGATGGCGCTGCTCGCTGCCGCGCAACGCGGCCTCGGTGCGATGACGCTGAATGGCGTTCACGAAGATCTCGCCGCTGATGCGCAGCAGCGATGCGGCTTCTTCACTCCACGTGTGCGGGACGGCGCTGGCGATGCCGAGCGCGCCGAGAAACTCCCGGTTGTAAATCATCGGCACGACCACGATGGAGTGATTGCCGGCCCGCTTGAACGCTTCGCGCTCGGCGTATGCCTCGGCCGGCAGATCATCGACGGAGATCGTGACCTGCTGCAGCGCGATGAGCTGCTCTCCCGTCCACGGAAACGCCGCCATCGGAACGTGTACGCCGATGCCTCGGCGGGCATCAGGATCGGCCGTCCACTCGTGGGTCAGCACCGCGGTCTGCCGGTTCTCGGCGAGCATGTAAATGTAGGCGCGATCGGCACCGACGAAGCGCCCCACCGTTTCCAGCGCACCCGCGATTTCGAGGTCGACGTCCGCGGCGGCGACGTTGATGAAATTCGTCGAGATTCCGGAGATCAGTTTCTCGAAGGCGAGCCGATGCTCCAGCAGTTCCTGAGTCTGCTTTGCGTCAGTGCGCAATTCGTCAGCATTCGCCGCGGACAATCGGATCTCCGTGAAGTTCGCATCATAGCCGTTCGATCGGGTAGATCTTCACGTTGACTTCGCGCGCGTAATGCCGCAGCGGATGGCTCTCGGAACGCCTGATGCCGGCGGCCCATACGAGCGTTTCGTCGAGCTCCAGCAGATCGGCGCGCTGCATCGGATACGGCTGGTGGTGAACGCGGGCGCGATAGAGATGATGCTCGTCGTCGGCGGCGTAGAGGATGTAGCGCTCGAACAGGAAATGCTCCAGCGTTCCCGGCGCGGCTGGAGTAACGATCCCTTCCATCGCTTTGTAGCGGACGCGCGCATTCGCCGGCTGCGTGCCGAGGGGATCGTCGCGGTGGGAAGTGAAATCGATTTCGGGAATCGCACCCTGCGACGCCGTGAAGTCGATGTGCGAATGAAAGTACGGCAGCTTGTAGGCGGCGCGGGCGGCCGCGACGGCGATCGCGCTGGACGCATCGAGGCTGAAAAACCAGACGCCGGGATCGCGCCCGTCGCGATGCACATACGTGCGGACGTTGATCTCGTGAAACGACGACACCCACGGCAGCGGTGGCACCCCGACCGGACGCACGCCGGTCATCGTGAACGGAATGAGGCCGGCGTAGGCGATGCCGTCGAAGGTATCGATGGTCAGCTCCGGCGGAACCAGCGCCTGCAACTCCTGCGGCGGAATCTCCCAATGCAGAAAAAGGAGGTGATGCCAGTCCTGCCGCATGAGCGCCGGCTGATCGGGTTCCCGAGTCGGAGCGATGCGGTCGATGACGTCAACGGCGGTCACATCATCGACTCAAGCAAAATCGCGTCCTGTTTTAGTATGTCCCATGCGAATCCTTCTCGCCGCCGCCGCGCTCGCCGCCGTCGCATGCTCATCCTCGGGACCGGCAGCGCCAAAACAGAAGGCCGAGATTCCGCCGCCGGATTTCGAGATCCGGCAACTGGTGGGCCCGGCGGAGCTCAACTACGAGGAAGGCGCGATCGAAGTGAAGTTCCGTCTCGACATCGGCAACCGCGCCGCCATCCCGATGACGCTGCGCCGTCTCGAGATCGTGACCGTGAATCCGTCGGGCGGCGCGTACACGCTCGATTCCAGCCACCGCGCGTACTACTTCAACAAGACGATCAACCCGCAGGAAAAGGCTGCCGTCGATTTCTGGGCGAAGGCCTACGGATACGGCCGGAGCAGCCGCGAAAACGAGCCGGTCACTGTCCGCGGCACGCTCTACTTCGAGACGCCAAACGGCTACTACAACCAGGTCTTCGTGAAAGAGATCGGCCAGTATCCGGGACAGAACGACTGATGTCATCCAGAGCCGCCGCAGGACGGCGAAGGATCTCAAGCTTCCCAACCTGCGTTGAATCCCCCAAGGCCGTCTGCTAAGTCCGCGAAACTTGAGATCCTTCGCCGTCCTTCGGCGGCTCTGGATGACAGTCTCACTTCAACTTCTGCTGGAACATCCAATGCGCCATTCCCGGATCGGCGTATGCGGCATCCCAGACGTCGTGCGGGCCGTTCGGGTATTCGGTGTAGCGGATGTTGCCGCCCGCCTGGCGCAGCGCGGCCACCATCGAACGTGATTCCGTGACCGGCACGGTTTCGTCTTTCGCGCCGTGAAAGGCCCAGACCGGCGTGCGCCCGATTTGAGCGGCCAGTGTCGCGTAAGGATTGGACGATCCAACGATGCGCGCGATGTCCGGCGGCGGATCGCTGGGGAACGGATCGTCCGGACGCCGCGCCACTTCGCCGCAGACCGGCACGATGGCTGCCCACTTCCGGTTGTGGCGGGCCATGTACCACGCGCCCGCGCCGCCCATCGAGATACCGGTCAGATAAATGCGTCGCGGATCGCCGTGAAACTCGCGGATCGCGTTTGCCAGCTCCGCCATCGCCATCGATTCCGTTTCGCCGTACCACTCCCGGTCGACGTCAGCCTGCGGGAAAACTACGATGGCTTTGTATCGCTCGCCGTAGCGCTCGAGCGCCGGGCCGAGGCCCGTACTCACCTGCCGCAGATTGTCGGTGCCGCGCTCGCCGCTGCCATGCAGGTAGAGCACGACCGGCCAGTGATGCAGCTTTGTGTAGTGGTGCGGCAGCCAGACCCGATATTTGTAGGTGTGATCGCCGAGCGTGACTTCGCGTTCCAGAAACTGCGAACGGCCGGAACAGCAGACCACCGTGCAGCCGGCCAGCGCCAGCACCGCGAGAAGAACGAGGAACGTTCGCCGCGTGGCCACTTACTCGAAGAGATCGTATTCGGCGACGGGGAGCGGCTCCTGCTCGACGTCCGAACGCCACATTTCGAAAACGTAGAGATCCCAGTGCAGCAGGAAAACTTCCCTGGACATCTCCCACCGTGCCGTCAACCCCGGACCGACGCCGCGCTTGTTCTCCTTGATGAGATGGCCGAGGTCGTAAATGATCGTCTGCTGCTGCCGGTAGCCGGCGCGCGAGCAGAAAAAGTTGAGCGCTGCCTCGATCTTGAAGCGTTCCTGATAGCGGAGAGGCACGGTGTCCCACACCGCGCGCCGCATCACCCGAATGCCCGACAGAACAGGGCCGACCTTCATCTGCAGATGAAAGAAGTTGCGGATCGGGCCGCGGTTGCGGATGCCGATGTTCATGTCGCATTCGTCGCGCAGCACCGGACGCAGCAGCGACTCGATGTGCTCGTCGGTGAGATTGAACATGTCGCCGTCGACGAAAAAGAGGACATCGTGTCGCGCGTAGTCGACACCGAGGCGCATCGCGTAGCCCTTGCCGCGGTTTTCGCGCAGGGCGATGGTCGTGACGTCAAACGAGCGTGCGATCTCGACCGTGCGGTCGGTAGAACCGTCGCTGACTACGATGATCTCGTCGATCATCCCGCTCTTCGTCAGCGCGCTCAGCACCTCGGCAAGCGTCTTCTCTTCGTTGTATGCCGCGATGATGGCCGAGGTACCCAATGAATGTCTCCTAGACTCGCCCGATGGTGTGCAACCGGCAGACCATACCACAGCGTTTTGCCGGTTTCTGCCGGTGCAATACGACGGGCCAGACCTTTGCACAGGCTGCCCTTTGCATGAAACGAAACCTCATTTTTGCGACGCTGCTGACCGCGATC
>JBAVBF010000297.1:0-5610 GCA_049586115.1 Thermoanaerobaculia bacterium
GCAAACAAAGCAGTGGCTGAGAAAACGACAGTCGATTTCATACACCTCTCTCCTTCTCGATTGCGCTCGGGTGAGCGTGAAGACACGTACGCGTGTGAGGATTTCCGGCGGGGAACTACGAGATGGGCGGCGTGTTCGGAGAACACGGGACGTACAAAGTAGACGCAAATACTGCCGCCGGTCAAGCTCGATTGCTTTAGAGCACGAGCCGGACGGGTTGCTCGATGTAGCTGCGAAGCGTGCGCAGGTAATCGGCGCCGAGGGCGCCGTCGACGACGCGGTGGTCGCACGACATCGTCACCTTCATGCGATCGCGGATCACGACCTGGCGGTCGATCACCACCGGCTGCGCGGTTGCAGCGCCGATGGCGAGGATGGCCACGTTCGGCGGATTGATGATCGCGGTGAACTGCTCGATGCCCCACGCGCCGAGGTTGGAGATGGTGAAGGTAGAGCCCTGGTAATCGTTCGGCGTGAGCTTGCGATTCTTCGCCTTGTCCGCGAGCGAGCGGACTTCGTTCGAGATGTCGGTAACCGATTTCGAATCCGCATTGCGCACGACGGGCGTGATGAGCCCTTCCGGCGTTGAGACCGCGATGCCAATGTGAATCTGGCCGTGCTGTGTGATCGCCTCATCGCCCCACGACGCGTTCACGTTCGGATGGTGGCGCAGTGCAAGCGCGGCAGCGCGGACGATGAAATCGTTGACGCTGGTCTTGATCCCTGCGATCTCGTTGACTTGCTCGCGAAGCGACAGCAGGTTGGTGACGTCGTACTCGGCAGTCAGATAGAAATGCGGAATCGGTCCGGTCGACTCGGCCAGCCGTTTGGCGATCGTGCGCCGCATCGCCGTCAGCGGAATCTCTTTCGTTTCGAGCCGCTGCATCGGCGGCAGAGACGGAGCCTTGGCCTTTTGCGGCGCGGCCGCGGACGGCTTGAAGTTCTTGATGTCGTTGGCGACGATCCGTCCGCCCGGCCCGCTCCCCTGCACTTGCTCGATGCTGACACCGAGCTCGCGCGCCATCTTCCTCGCCAGCGGTGAGGAGCGGCGGCGTCCGTTGTCGCCGGCCGGCGCTGCAGTCGACGCAGCGGCTGACGTCCGATCGACGCGCGGCGCTTTCATGTCGATCGCTTCGCCGTACTCGCCGGTCGAGTGCTTGATCGAATCCTTCTTATCGATGGCGCGCCTCGCCGGAGCCTCTTCAGCCGCCGGAGCCGGTGCTGCCTTCTTCGGCTGCGCTTTTTCGCCCGCGCCGAGGATCGTGGCCAGCACGCCTCCGACTTCCACCATCTTCCCGGCCTCGGCAGCAACGTCGCCGAGCGTTCCATCCTGCTCGGCTTCGAGATCGAGGTTGACCTTGTCGGTCTCGATCTCCAGCACCGGCTCGCCTTTCTTCACGGCGTCGCCAGCCTGTTTGTACCAACGGACGACCTTCCCCTCGGTCATCGCGTCGCCCATCTTGGGCATGATGATTTCAGCCATTCGCGTACATCACTTTCTTCACTGCCGCGATGACGTGCTGCTCATGCGGCGTGGCCAGCAGCTCGAGGTTGCGCGCGTACGGCATCGGCACGTCCTCGCCCGTGACGCGCGCCACCGGTGCATCGAGCTCGTCGAAGACGTTCTCGGTGATGCTGGCCGCGATTTCGGCCGCGGCGCCGAACGGCTTCCACTGCTCCTGCACAACCACGCAACGGTGCGTTTTCGCGACGGATTCGTAGGCGGGATCTAGATCTAGGGGACGAAGGGTGCGCAGATCGATGACTTCGCACTCGATCCCTTCCTCGGCAAGTTTCTCCGCAGCGATCAACGACATCTGCAGCATGCGGCTGTACGAAACGATGGTGACGTCGCTCCCCTCGCGCGCGATGCGCGAGACGCCGAAGGGAACCGTGAAGTCGGCATCGTCGGGCACTTCGCCCTTCATCCCGTACAGCGCGGCGCTCTCGAGAAAGATGACCGGATCGCGTCCGCGGATCGATGTCTTCAACAATCCCTTCGCATCCGCCGGCGTGGCCGGGGCGACGACCTTGATTCCCGGAAAGTGCGCGTAGAACGATTCGAATGTCTGCGAGTGCTGCGCGGAAAGCTGGACGCCGGCGCCTTGCGGTCCGCGGATCACCATCGGCACGTCGACCTGCCCGCCGGAAAAGTAGCGCACTTTCGCGGCGTGATTGAGAATCTGATCCGCGGCGACGATGGCAAAGTTCATCGTCATCATCTCCACGATCGGCCGCAATCCGAGCATGGCCATCCCGGCTGCCGTCCCCACCATCCCCGCCTCGGCGATCGGCGTGTCGATCACGCGCTTCGGCCCGTACTTTTTCAGCATGCCGGCGGTGATGCGGAACGTGCCTTCGTAGACGCCGATGTCCTCGCCCATGATGAGGACGTTGGCATCGCGGTCCATCTCTTCCATCATCGCGTCGCGGATGGCGTCGCGGTAACTTTTTTCGGCCATGTGCTTTGGAGCTGTTAGCTCTTAGCTCTTTGCTGTTAGGGGAACGAAGTACGCGACGCGGCCGCGCAACGTCGTGCTCCTAAGAGCTAAGAGCTAACGGCTAAGAGCCATCATTCTCCCGCGTGGGTCCGTGCTCCGCGACGATGTCGCGCCAGAGTTCTTCCGCGTCCGGTTGCGGGCTTTCTTCCGCGAATTGAACGGCGGCGGTGACTTCCTTCGTCGCCCAATCCTCGATCTCGCTTACGTCGTCGTCCGTCAGTCCGCAGATCTCGCCGAGGCGGTTGCGGAGGATGCCGATCGGATCGCGATGGCGATGCTGTTCGACTTCATCCTTGCTGCGATACGGCTGAAGGATGTCCGCGGCGCCGTGACCCGAAAAGCGATAGGTGATCGCCTCGATGCAGTACGGTTTGCCGGTCTCGCGAATCTGGCGAACCACGCGGTCGGCGACGCCGCGCACGGCGAAGACGTCCTGGCCGTCCACCTTCTCGGTCGGGATGTTGTACGCGCGCACGCGCTGCGAAAGATCGGTGAGCGCCGAATGGCGTTCGACCGAGGTGCCCATCGCGTAGCCGTTGTTCTCGATGATGAAGAGGATCGGACACATGCCCGACTTGCCCCACAACCCAGCCATGTTCATGGCCTCATGGAACGAGCCGATGTTCATCGCGCCGTCGCCGAAGTAGCAGACGGTGATGTGATCCGTCTCGCGGTATCGCTGCGCATACGCGGCGCCGGCGGCGAGCGTGAGATGGCCGCCGACGATTCCGTAGCCGCCGTAAAAACCGTGCTCGACGTCGAACAGATGCATCGAACCGCCCTTGCCTTTGGAGATGCCCGTGGCCTTGCCGAACAGCTCCGCCATCACGCGGCGCGGCTCGGAGCCGAGGGCAATGGCGTGCGCGTGATCGCGATAGCCGGTGAAGAGGGCGTCGCCTTTCTGCAGCGCGGTGATGATCCCGCTGGCCACTGCCTCCTGCCCGCTGTAGACGTGGAGGTATCCGCCGATCTTGCCCTTGCGGAACTCGCGCTCGGTGGCCTCTTCGAAGCGGCGGATGAGGATCATCTGCCGGAGGATGTCGGTCCACTCCGGCGCACACGCCGCCGCCGGATCGATCGTCGCAGAAGCTTGTTCTTTTGCCTTCGCCATCAGGTTTGCGACGTCATGCGGTGCATGACGCGGGCCGGGATTCTATACGAGGGTTCTGTCTCCCCGGCGTCACGATTTCGAAAGGCGAAGCTGGTCGTCTCTCTCACTCAACATTGAACATTCCACATTCGCTTTTCTTAAGTCAGCCCGGCGTCCAGGTCCGTCCCACGAATGATGAACACCAGCGCTACCACCGCCAGCGCGACGCCGTTGACTTCGAGCGCGGTCGAGATCGACCAGCGCTGGGCCACGAACCCCGCCATCAGGTTGCCGAGCGGCATGCCGCCGCGGAAGGCGAGCATGAAGATCGACATCACGCGGCCGCGCATCGCGTCGCCCGTGGAAAGCTGGACGAGCGAGCTGTAAAGCGAGACCACGCCGACGATGGCCGCTCCGGCGATGAAGGCGACGACGAGGCTGGCGGTCAGGTGCGTCGATAGTCCGAATGCAACCAGCGTCGCCGCGAATACCAGTTGCAGCGCCAGCGCGAGGCGCCCTTTCTTCGCCGCGTGGCTGCTGCCCGCCACGAAGAGCGCGCCGATGACCGAGCCGATGCCGTAGTCGGCTTGCAGCAGCGACAGCCCCTGCGGTCCGAGATTGAAAATCTTCTTCGCCACGACCGGCATCATCGTGAAGAGCGGCATGCCGAGGAACGTGCCGGCGAAGGAGAGAAACGTGAGCAGGAGCAACGACCGTTTCGACGCCACGAACGCGAAGCCCTCTTTCAGCTGCGCCATCATCGACGCCGACGTCGCGCCCGCCTGCAGCGGCGGCATTTTGATGCTCAGCAGCGCGAGGATGACGAAGATGAACGAGATCCCGTTGATGCCGAAGCACGCCGTTGCGCCCCACAGTCCGAATACGACGCCGCCGAGCGCCGGTCCGATCACGCGCGCGAGGTTGAACTGCATCGAGTTCATCGCCACGGCGTTGGCCATGTCGTCGCGCTTGACCAGCAGCGGCAGCAGCGACGCATACGCAGGCCCGCTGATCGACTGGGCGCTTCCCGTCAAGAACGACAGGATGAAGATGTGCCAGATCTTGACCGTGTGAAAGTAGATGAGCGCCGCCAGGATCAGCGCGAAACTTCCTTGCAGCACCTGCGACAACAGCATGATCTTGCGGCGCTCCAACCGGTCGGCGATGACGCCGCCGAAAAGCGAGAACAGCAGCATCGGACCGGTGGAAAGGAATCCGTCGATGCCGAGGAGCAGGGCCGAGCCGGTCATCGTGTAGACGAGCCACCCCTGCGCAAGCGTCTGCATGAACGTGCCGGTGGTCGACGCGAACGCGCCGAACCAGAGCAGACGGAAGTCGCGGTACCGCAGCGCGCTGAAGGTTCGCTGGAATCGTCCGCGCGGAATGCCCGCCCGGGCGTTCGCTTCGACCGTCTCTTCCTGGGGAAGCGAAGAACTCATCGAGCGATCCGCAACCTCTCCGTCGTCCCGGCGGTATGCGCGTGACAGATGGCGACGGCGAGCGCGTCAGAAGCGTCGGTCGACATCACCAGATTCGCGCAGCCCGGCAGCAGCATGCGCACCATCTTCGCGACTTGTTCCTTTTCCGCGGCGCCATACCCAACGACGGCGCTCTTGACGCTGCGCGGCGAGTATTCGAAGACGTCGAGCTTCGCCGACCGCGCCGCAAGCAGGATGACGCCGCGCGCATGCGCAAGCTGAATCAGACTCTTCACATTCTGCCCGCCGAACGGCGCCTCGACCGCGACCGCCTCGGGTGCGCAACGGCGAATGACCGTCACCAGCTCGTCATGAATCCGGCAAAGCCGATCCGCGAGCTCCGATCCGCGAACGGTGCCGATCGTGCCCTGCTCGATGAGCGCCAGCCGTCCCTTGACCTGCTCAATCACTCCGAAACCTGTAGTAACCGAGCCGGGATCGATACCGAGAATTCGCACGGGTGGGATTGTAACTGTCGCGTGAGTATCCAAGGGGTGACGTTTTCACGCGGAGACGCGGAGGGGGACCGGTTTTCCTCCGC
>JBAVBF010000298.1:0-8786 GCA_049586115.1 Thermoanaerobaculia bacterium
GAAAAAGTCCGAGGCGTGTCATAAAGCTGTCCACAGCTTTGTAAATTGTCGAACTTTGCGAGTGTGGCGAACGGTTCCCACAAGGAAAACTCTAGCGCTTTGCCGTCTACGGTGCAGTCCGACATCACGATTTCGAGCAGCTCGCGCCGTTGTACGGCATCGGCCGTTTCGTAAAGCGTTTCCGGGCATTTCGCGAGTCCGACAATTCCCCGAGCGGTGGCGGCTAAATCTACCTCGGCGCTCTCGATTCCGGCGAGATCCTGTTCCAGCCGCTGGCGTTCAGCGAAAAGAACGAGGCGCTTTTCTTCGTGCTCTTGGGACTGGATCTTGTCGTCGAGAAGCAGATCCGTGAGACGGGACAGCCGGGCATTTACTGCGGCGAGCGCTTCACCAAGCGAAGCTCTCCGGGCAGTACGCAGCGCTGATTGATCGGCGGTCATCAATTGCAGTTCGGCCTCAATCAGGGTGGCCTCAGCGGCGCTCAGCGTGATTCGCCGAAGCACAGCACGGATTTCCTCGTCCACGCGGTCTTCACGAACCGAGGTCGTAGGGCAGCCGATCGTCGAGCAGCGGTAGTAGACGAAGCCCTTTCGCGCGGAGCCGATGAGCGATCGCCCGCACGTCTTGCATCGCATGAACCTCCGGAAAGGAAACTCATGCCGCTTGGTGCGTCGAACGTACTTTCCTTCCAAGACTTCCTGTGTGCGATCGAAGAGAACCTGCGTCACGAGCGGCTTGTGCGCTCCCGCGAAGATGCCGAACCGTTTTGAGCGGATTGTCCCGGCGTAGAAGGGGTTTCGCAGGATCTTGTGGATCTCTTGCATGCGGAGCGCGCGACCGTAGCGGTTGCGGAGGCCAAGGCGTCCGGCTTCAGAGGCGATGTCGCGGAGCGTGTAGGCTCCGGTCGCGTAGAGTTCAAAGACGCGCTTCACAATCGGCCCTTTCTTCGGATCGATGGCCTTCGGTTTCCCGGCACCCGTGTTGAGGTAGCCGATGCCCACTCCATTCGGGAGGATGCCCTGCTTCAGGCGGCCATGAATGCCCTTCAGCGCCTCTTCGCGGAGGTTTCGGATGTAGTCCACGGCGACGGCGATCTGGACATCAGCCGCTAGGCGGCCGCCACGAGAGCGGAGATCAAGGTTGTCGTTCGCAACGTGGACCTCGATGCCGGATTCGATCATCTCGTCGATCGCGGCCCAATCCCGGTAGTTGCGAGTTCCGCGATCGAGCTTGTGAATGATGACGCCCTGCGCCTTGCCGGCGCGGAGGAGATTCATCATCCGGTCAAAGACAGGCCGGCCCGCCTTGGCGGCGGTGCGGGTCTCTTTGAACCATTCCACGATTTCCGCGCCGATCTTCTCGGCGTAGCGTTCGATGATCGCCTGCTGCTCCTGGAGCGAAACGCCGGTCTTTTGCTTGGGATCAGAGACACGGATGTAAGCAAAGAGTTGCTTCATCCGGTGTTTGTTAAGGTTCGTGTGGGGTCGACCTTCCCCGCATCTACGCTACCTCCGGTCTGGGCTTCCGTCAAAGGCGGTTCCGAGGCGTGGTTTTCAGTGCTGGATACGGCAGCGGCGAGCCGAACGTACCGCTTGAAGCAGTCGTGGGCAGCGCCAGGTTCCCGTTCTTCGAGTAGCGGAAAAGCCGCGCGAAATTGTGCTCGCGTCGATTCGATCATCCTTGTAGCGTACCCAGGCTTCTGCAAACCCGCGAGACTGTAGAAGTACAGCGCCGCTGTACATATGCCGTCTCGTGCGTTTTAAAAAGCGCGCGTACCGTTACGCGCATGTTTAAATCAATCCTTACCCCGCGCGCACGGGCGGAGCGGTATCACCGCTTCCTGCCGGAGGAGATCCGGAGCTGTCTCAAAGGTCGAGGGATCCCCGCGACGCTCATCGAGCGGCATCTGCTCGGCTGGAACGGCGAGCGAATCACGATTCCGGTCTTTGGCCCGGAGCGCGCGGTGCTTGGATTCCGCTACGCCAAAGCGCCGACCGACATATCCGACACTCCCGAGGTGATCTCCGATCCCAAGTTCGGCCCGGAGCTCTACGGACGCGATCTCCTGACGCGGAAGCCATACCGCGTCGTCATCTGCGACAACGAGTTTGATCGCCTTGTCTTGGAGGCGAACGGGTTCCAGGCAGTCTCCTCAACGGGAGGACGAGAGACGTTCCTCGAGGAGTGGGTGCCGCTGTTCGACTCGGTAAAGTACGTCTTCGTCTGTTTCAATCGCGGCAAGGCGGGTGATGCCGCCGCCGAGAACGTGCAGGCCGTCATGCCGCGCGCCCGCATCGTGAAACTGCCGGCCTGCGCCGGCGATGTGACCGAGTTCTTCGTCTGGCAGGAAAAGACCCCGCTCGATTTCGAGATTCTTCTCGCCGCTGCCGCGGCAGGTGCCGACCATCCTGCCGATCCGTCCGACACGCCGCCCACGGTGCGTGCATTCCAACCGCTCCACAAATCCGTCCGGAGCCGGGCCGATGGTCTCCGGAAGGCCGTGAAGCTCCACGAAGTCGTAGAGGAGTACGCGACGCTCCGAGCGGAGGGCAAGCGCCTTGTCGCGCCCTGCCCCTTCCATGATGATCGTGAACAGACTTTCAGCGTCTACCCGGAGACGAACACCTACGCGTGCACCGTCTGTGGCGTCCGAGGTGACGTCGTGCAGTTCCTCATGGACAAGGAGTCGATGACCTTCGGCCAGGCGCTCGACGCGCTGGAGCGCTTCCGATTCACCAATGAAATCTATGGCACCGGCTGAAGCGGAGAAAAAGCCGGCGCAAAAGCAACTCCTCATTCCGACCGCCTCGGCCATTCTTCCGACCGGCGAACTGGTGGAGATGGTCTACGACCCGGTGCTCCGCAAAACGCAATTCGTCGTGGGCACGGCCGAGGCGTGGGGGTATGAGGAGAGTGCCGACCTTTCTCCCATGGAGCGGCTCGTGCCGTACTCCGCCACAAACAACCTCGTGAAGCACGGAGTAGTGCTCTTTCCGTCCGAACCGACCGAATACGGCACGGTCTCCGACCTCGTCTCCCGTATTCGGGACTTCGTGCATCGTTTTGTCGAAGTATCGGAAGACTTCGAAACGATTGCTATCTACTACATCCTCTTTACGTGGATCTACGACGCCTTCCACGAAGTCCCCTATGTCCGTGTTCGCGGCGGCTACGGGAGCGGCAAGACGCGTTTTCTCCTGGCGGTCGGGGCGCTCTGCCGCTTCCCGATCTTCGCCTCCGCCGCGAGCACGGTCTCGCCGATCTTTCGGATCTTGGACTCGTTCCGCGGGACGCTCATTTTGGACGAGGGAGACTTCCGTGCGTCGGATGAAAAGAGCGAGATCGTGAAGATCTTGAATAACGGCAACGCCAGAGGCTTTCCGGTCCTCCGCACGGAAGTCTCCCCGAAAAAAGAGTTCGACCCGCGGGCCTATCACGTCTTCGGGCCGAAGATCGTCGCGACCCGCGGCTTCTTCCAAGACCGGGCCTTGGAGAGCCGGTGTCTCACCGAGGACATGCGCGGAGGCAAGCTCCGGCACGACATACCGCTGAACCTCGATGACTCGTTCCACGAGGAGGCCCGAAGCCTGCGCAACCAGTTGCTGCTCTATCGTCTGCGACACTTCAAGGACGCGCGGGGGGAAACCCGCGCGGGCGCTCGCGATCTCGAACCGAGGCTCCAGCAAATCTTCGGGCCTCTCGTTTCGGTGATCGACGATGTGTCTGCGCGAGAGTTGGTGGTCGGCACGCTCGGGAAGTACAACGAGGACCTCGTAGAAGAGCGCTCGGAAACCGCAGAAGCGCAAATCCTCACGGTGATCCGCGATCTGGTCGCGAAGGGACCGGACGCCCGGCTCGCGATCCAGGACATTACGACGGAGTTCATCGCCCGGCATGGCGCTGAATACGAACGCCGGGTTACGCCGCGGTGGATCGGCTCGCTGGTTCGACGCCGACTTGGGCTCAAGCCCTCGCGTTCGACGGGTCTCTTCACCTTGGGACCGGAAGATGTGGCACGGCTCAAGGCGCTCTACGTGCGCTATGGACTTGAATCTGCCGCAACGGAAGTCGCGGATGCCGCTCCGGTCGAGGAGGCGGAACCGAACACTCCCGCCGCATGAAGGGAGAGCCTCTGACCTTCATCGGCGAGACCAACTGGCGCGACATGCGGAAGCCCTTCGGCAGCCGGCCAAGCGACCGGCGCGCCCACATGTACGTGATCGGGAAGACCGGCACCGGCAAGTCCTCCCTCCTCGAAGGCATGATCCGCCAGGACCTCTTGGCCGGGCATGGCCTCGCCCTCTTCGATCCGCACGGCGACCTGGCCGAGCGACTAAACGACTGGATGCCGGAGTCTCGCAAGCGCGATCTCATCTACTTGAACGTGCCCGATCCCGACCAGCCTTTCGGGTTCAATCCGCTGGAGGGCGTCTCTCCGCTCCGGCGTTCGCTCGCCGCAAACGGGATCGTCGAGGCTCTGAAGAAAATCTTTGACGATGCCTGGGGTGTCCGCCTCGAATACATCCTTCGGAGCGCGCTCCTCCTTCTCCTCGAACAACCGGAAGCCACCCTCGCGGATGTCGTCCGGCTCTTCCACGAAAAGGAGTTCCGCAAGGCGGCCGCCGAACGGGTCACGAACGAGCACGTCAAACGTTTTTGGACCGTCGAGTTCGAAAAGTATGGGAAGGACCGTGCCTCGGCGGTGACCCCTATCGAGAACAAGCTGGGGAGCCTCCTAGTCGATCCCTTCATCTCCCGTATCCTGACCGTCTCGAAGAGCACGTTCAATCCGCGCGACGCCATAGACGAGGGCAAAGTCCTTCTCGTGAACCTCGCGAAGGGAAAGATCGGCGAAGCGCCGGCGCAGCTTTTCGGCGGCCTTCTTGTCACCGCGCTTGGACTCGCTGGACTTGGGCGCGCGGACGTGCCGCAGAAGGAGCGTCGCGACTTCTTCATCTACATGGACGAGTTCCAGACCTTTACGACCCTTGCGCTCGCGAACATGCTCGCGGAGCTCCGCAAGTACGGCGTAGGACTCATCCTCGCGAACCAATATATGGACCAGATCGGGGCCGAGATCCGGACCGCGATCCTTGGAAACGCTGGCACGCTCGTGGTCTTTCGTGTCGGCGCGGTCGACGCGGCGAGGCTCGTGAAGGAGCTGAATCCCGCGATCGATCCCTATGAGCTCACGCTGCTGCCAAACCGGATGTTCTGGATACGGCCGCTTGTGAATGGCGAGTCGATCGAACCGTTCACCGGAAAGACGATCACGATGACGGGCGAGAACTACGGTATGCCGAAACCGAAATCCCCTGCGGCTGCAGCGCCCTCGAAGCAGGAGTTGAGAGTCGGATTCAAGCCGGAAGACCTCGGCGGATGATGCAGGGCATTGAGGCTCGCAAGCAGGGAGTCCAGCGGTCGCATAAGAGCGCAATCCCCGCGTCGGCACAAGGCTTTGTCAAGCCGGATGGGTGGTAGAGGGGCTTGATAAAGCCTTGTGCTGACGCTAGAACATCGCGCCGACGGCTGCACGGTGCCGGATTGTACCCACCGAAGTAGTCTTTATCTTTTCTTGAAGTTCTATTTATCCTCTCCCAAGGGGCACCTGCACGCTATTGACGGTTCCGGCAATATGTGCTTAAGTTAAGTGTCCCCGCTTCCAAACAAACCTCAATGAAGGGCCGCGTTTCGCAAGGCTTTACGAGCATCCCTCTGCTCACCGCCTCGAAAAAAGTAACGACGAGACTGTACTTATGCCGTCTCGTTCGTTCTTTTAAGGGGGTCTACTATTCACCGCGATGTCCAGGAAACTCGTTCACTATCTCAGAAATGAACGACGCCGTGCCGCCCTCACCCAGGCGGATATTGCCGCGCTCCTTGGCGGTCCGTGGGCGGGACGGGTTTCCTGGTACGAGCGTGGCGCAACGCCTCCGACAGAAGTGGCGCTTGAATACGAAGCGATTCTGGGGAAGCCGGTCTCCGAACTCCTCGGCGGCGCGTACGATCGGGCCGCGTTCGTCGTACGCCAGCGGGCGCGCGACCTTTTGAATAAGGATGACCTTCAGAACACGGCGCGGCGACTGCGCCGGCGAAAAACCCTCGAACGCATCGCCGCATGACGAAGATCGCTGATGAGCGCTCCATCGTCGGCGTCGATCCCGGCTCGCGCGGGCTTGCGTTCGTGTTCTTCGAACGCGGCGCGCTTCTCGACTGGGGAACGCGAAGACGAGACGGCGACGAACTCGCACTCTTGGACCAGCTCCTCGACCGCTGTAACGCGGACGTGCTTGTCCTCGAAGATCCTGACGCGACGCGATCGGAACGGAGACCGCGCGTCCGCCGTTTGTTGAGGCTCATGGCCCGGCATGCCGCGGAGCGCGGTGTTACCGTGCAACTGGTTTGTCGCTACAACGTCCGGCAAGCGTGGGCAGCCCGAGGCAGAACGAGAAAACACGCGGTCGCTGCCGAAATCGGGGCGATGTTTCCAGAGATCGAACCGCTGGTTCCGCGGATACGGAAGGTCTACAACGGCGAGCAGGCCCGCGCGGATATTTTCGACGCCGTATCGCTCGTGCTCCATGTCTTTCGCATACAGGCACGGAGCGCACCGGAGCCGGAAATCGCGGCCTAAGAAGTAGCGATAAAAAGTACAGCGCCACTGTACTTATGCCGTCTCGTGGACTTTGAGATAGCCGGGTAGGCTGATCTCAGTCCATTCCAAATTCTATACAAGAAAGGAAACGCCGAAAGTGCGGCGACAGCTCTGTGCAAATGATGGACCTCTTAGAGGAGGACGCGCTCCGACGGCAGCTATCGCAATTCCGAAGATCCGAACACTTCTACCCGCATCCCTCCCAAGCTCTCGTGTATACGCGCGGCGTGAAGTTCTTGGCTGAACGCTGCCGACTGTCCTGGCTCGTCGACCTCATCGCGGCTTGGCAGTGGCGGGCGCTGCGAGATCCCGATCTCGCGATCTTCCAGCTCTGGCAACTCAGTACGGCCGGAGCGAAGCCGGTTGTGATCTGTTTAAAAGACTCGGAGAACGTGGCGTTTTACCTTCCGGTTCCAAGGCACGATTCAGAACTCGAATGCGTGAGTCTGTATGTGGAGCTCGGCGTTCTGATGTTGCCATCCGAGAAGAGTAAAGCATTGCGACAGGAAGGCTAGCAAACGATGTGGTGCCCTCGCGCGGCTTTTGCGCGAGGGCCGATTGCCTCTTTGACTTCCATCGAGCATTCCAGTTTCGATCCCGCTCGCTCTTCGCCCCTGACGAACTCGCGCTTCGACGCAAGGGGTCAGCGGCGAAGACCCGCTGAGCACCTTCACAACAGAAAGGAGAGAGGCTCATGCCTGAACTGATTACGTTCAAGAGCGGAAAGGACCCGGGCGAAGAGACGCGCATTGCGCTTGTCGAAACGGTTACCTGTATCGAGTGCGCCAAAGTGGAGACCGATGAGCGGGCATACGAAGAGGGTTGGCAAATCGATCCCGTGGTCTGTCCCGATTGCCTTCACTGGACACTGACTGACGCTGGCGAGGCCTGTTGCGGCGGCGGCGTGTCATGAGCACCGCTCGCGCCGCGCCGCGCCGACCGAAACGAAAGCCACGCGTGCGGGCGGAGTTCGTTCGCATCCCGTGGAACGCGAAGCAGCTCGCATGCGATAGCTGCGGCCAAACCGAACCTGTCCCGCCCGACCTGCTTCTCCGCGTCCGCCTGAAGACCTGCCTGCCGTGCCTTTCGGCGCGATCCCGCTAACCCCTGCCGAAGGAGTCACCCCATGTCTTCTCACCGCAAGGGAGCGGCGGAGCCCTGTCCGAAACCTGTGGCCGGGATGGATAGCGCCGATCTGAAGTCCGCTCTCGCGACCTTCACAGAACGAAACGCTGATGCTGCCCGGCGAACGGTGAGCAGCGCCTACCGAATAAGAAGGAGTACCCCATGACGGTCATTGCACCGGAACCGCCTCAGATCGTAGAACCACAAGTCACGCTTCTCCACGCGCGCTCCGAACTCGTCGGACGACAGGAACTCCGTGGACTTCCCGTCCCGGAAGCCACACGTACCCATGTGCCGATCCCGCACGCGGATGTGGTCGAAGCGCTCATCCAGAGCCTCGGCTACCGGAACATCGAGGTCGTCAAAGACGAATACGCCTTGACGCCCGACTTCATGCGGATGTTCGGGATCATGACGGTGAACGTCGAGCATTCCGGCGTGCGCCTCGCGCTCGGCATCCGCAATTCGCACGACAAGACGTTCAGCCTCGGCATCACCGTCGGGTTCAAGGTCTTCGTCTGCGACAACCTGATGTTCAACGGCGACTTCCAGGCGGTGCTCGCGAAGAAGCACACCAAGCACTTCGACCTCGCCGACACGATCGCCCTCGGCGTGGAGCGGATGCAGCGCGGGTTCGAACCGATGGGCCGTCAGATCGACGCCTGGCGAGCGCACGACCTCCCGGACTCGCTTGCGCGGAACGTGATCTACGCCGCGTTTATCGAAGACGGCATGCCCATCCCGAAGCACCTCGCGAAGGTCGTGCACCGGCACTACTTCGCGCCGGCCTACCCCGAGTTCGAGCCGCGCACGATGTGGAGCCTGCAGAACGCCTTCACCTCCGCCTTCAAGGATCTCGACCCCATCCCGCAGATCAGGGCGACGACGAAGCTCGCAGGGTTTCTCGGCCGCTTCGAGAACTGAAGACGGGGTGCAAGGAGGGAGAGTGGATTTCAAAATTACCCGCTACAAGAGGCGCTACTGGGCCGTCTGGCATCGGGAAGAC
>JBAVBF010000299.1:0-4239 GCA_049586115.1 Thermoanaerobaculia bacterium
ATGTAGTCGACGCGGCCCTGCAACGTCTGGCCGGAGCCGGTGATGACGTCGGCCGTGTCGCCAACGCGAACGGAGGGGAGGTCGGCTTCGAAGACGTTGGCCATGACCCAGACGCCGGAGAGATCGGCCACGGTGAAGGCCGGGGTGGTCGCGGCCTGCAGGAGTTGGCCCGGCGAGACGAGACGTTCAACGACCGTCCCGGCGATCGGCGATCGAATGACGCCGCCGAGGTTCTCGACCGGCTTGTTCTGTTCGATGTCGTCGATGGTTTTGTTGTCGACACCGAGCGCGCGAAGTTGCTGCACAGCCGCTTCGCGATCCGATTCGGCATTGATCGCGTCGGTCTGTGCTTGCTCGAGATCGCGCCGCGCGATCGCGTCGTTCTTGAACAGCTGTTCGTCGAGCGTGGCGATTCTTCGCGCGTTCTTTGCCGTCGCTTCCGCCTTTCGCAGCGCGCTGATGTCGGCGGCGAAATCGGGCGAGGCGACGAGCGCCAGCGCTTCGCCGCGGCCGACGCGGCTGCCGATGTTCGCGAGGATGCGCGCAACGGGTCCGGAGATCGGCGAGAGCACTTGCGTCGATCGGTTCTGGTTGAAGGCGACGGTTCCGGTAGCCGCGATCGTCTTTCGGAACGATTGCAGCGTCACGACCTCGGTGCGCACATTCCGCATCGCATTCGGATGCGTCGCGGTCGTCTCTGTTTTCTCGGCGGGAGTTTTTCCGCAGCCGATTGCGGTGAGGACGAGCAGTACGGCTGCGCAGGAGTTGAAGGTTCTCATGGATGTTGTTCTCCGGCTGGTGGCGGTGGGAGAGGGGCGCCGGCGGCGAGCTCGAGCGCCGCCACTGCGTCGTTCGCAGCGCCGAGGGCGTCGACGTATGCGCTTTCGGCAGCGAGCAGCGTGCGCTTCGCATCGAGCAGATCGAGCGCGGAAGATCCGCCCAGCCCGTAGCTCACCGATGCAACGCGAAAGACTTCGCGCGCTTGCGGAAGGAGATGGTCGCGGATGAAGACGGCTTGTCGTAACGATGTGGATGCGTTCGCGTACGCGGTCTGGACGTCGAGACTGACCTGCGCGCGGATGTCGGCGAGATTCGCGGCAAGCTCCTCCTGCCGATGCGCCGCCGCGGCAACTTCGCCGCGCTGGTGCTGCCAGAAAAAGAGCGGGATGCCGAAGGCGATGCCGCTCGTGAACGTTGTCGGCGATCCCTCTTGCGCATTGCGCGTCACGCTGAGATTGACATCCGGCATCCAGAATTCGCGCGCCAGTTTCATCGCGCTGATCGCGCCCTGCTGTTGCGCGAGCAGCGTGGCAATCTCGGGCCGCGAGGCATCGGCGAGTTTTTCGAGCGACTCGATCGCGGCGATCGGTCCGGGCACTTCGAGCGTCGTTGTGAGCTCGAGCGGAGCGCCGCCGGCCCGGCCGAGAATGCGGTTGAGCGTCGCGCGGGCGGTGGTGATGGCGCGGTCGCTGGCGAAAAGATCGTTCTCGGCCTGCGCCAGATCGGTCTCCGCCTTCACGACGTCGACGCGCGGAACGGTGCCTCCGAGGAAGCGCGCCTGCGTTTTGTTCACAAAGTCCGCGGCGAGCTCGTTGCTCTGCTGCAGGTCTTCGCGATGCCGCAGCGCGACGAGGATCGCGTCGTATGCCTGCGCGGCCTGGGACGCCACCTGCTGCCGCAATTGCGTGAGGTTGAACTCGGCGGCGCGTAGGTCGGCGGTCGCGACGTCGCGCCGCAAGCCGCGCTTGCCGGGGAAGGGAAGCGTGACTCCGAATCCCTGATCGCTACCGTTTCGCGACGCCGGATTGAGGATGTGCGTCTGGCCTGCGATGTCCGCGGCGAACGTCGGATCGGCGAATGCCGCCGCGGTAACGACGTTCGCGCGAGCTTCTTCCACCTGTGCGCGCGCCGCGGCCAGCGCGGGGTTGCGAACGAGCGCCTCCTCGATTGCCTGCTGGCGGGAGAGCCGCAGCGGCTCGAATGTTTGTGCCGAGGCGGCGACGGAAATGGACAGAGCGGCGGCCAGAATGGAGGCCGAAAGCAAAAATGCGGTTCCACCACGGTGTGGTGACATACAGCTCCTCGGAAGGGTCGTCTTCGGTGAAAAGAGAGACGGCGCTACGCGGCGGGAGGAGCTCTGGAGGCGAGAGGACGGCGCTCGTGGAGCGAGCGATGAAGCGGCGCGATGGCGACGAGGAGGTCGGCCGCGACGACCGGCGCCGCGATATTCGTGCGGACGACGGTGACCTGTTGCGCTGCAACCGCGCACAACGCGCAGACGGTCGGACTGGCGATGCCGACGCCGTCGCTGCCCGCGAGCGGATGCGAATGCATCACCGGCTCGGCGATGAGAATCGTCGCCAGAAGCAGGAGGATCGAGATCCGGAGCAGACGCATCGTGGTCAGGCTAATACACAATTCTGCCGGTATCGGTCAAATTCCGAAGAGGCTTGCGCCTCGTTTTGGCTCCGCGCGTTTTGGAATAAGAGGTTAAATCGGGGCCTTAGAACGTCCGGTTTAGGAGATCGTAAGAATGACAACTTCGCAGGCAGTACGAGAGATTACGGATCAGGATTTCGAGCAGCTCATGAGCAGCGAGCAGCCGGTGTTCGTCGACTTCTGGGCGCCATGGTGCGGCCCGTGCCGCATCATCGGACCGATCGTGGAAGAGCTCGCGCCGTCGTACGAGGGGAAGGCGGTCATCACGAAGATGAACGTCGACGAGAATCAGAACGTGCCGCAGAAATTCGGCGTGACTTCGATTCCGACCCTGATGATTTTCAAGAACGGCCAGCTGGTCGACCGCGCCATCGGCGCCATGCCCAAGCCGATGCTCCAGAAGTTCATCGACAAAAACATCTGAAGTGATTTCGCGTTTACAAAAAAGGCCGGCTTCATGCCGGCCTTTCTTTGTATCTTGCCTCACCATGCTCTCCGATCTTGACCGACTCATGCGCGAGCGCGAGCTCGACGCGCTCATCGTGCCGATGCACGAGGCGATGCATCCATCGTTTCGCTGGCTCACGCGCGGCGCGAAAGTCACGCGGGGCTACGCCATCAAACTGGCCGGACGCGATCCGATCCTGATCTCGTATCCGATGGAGCGCGATGAAGCCGCGGCCACCGGCCTGGCAACGCGCCTCATCCACGATTTCGGCTACGACGCGATTTTCAAATCCGCTCCGAACGGCATCGCCGCGTACGCCGATTTCTTCGACCTCGTTCTGCGCGAGCTCGGCGCTGCGACCTCGCTTGCCATCGTCGGCAATCTCCCGTTCCCGCTCTACCTCGGCATCGCGGAAGGGCTGGACGCGAAAGGATGGCGCGTCTGGCGCGGCAGCGACGATCTCGTCCAGCTCGCGCGCAAACGGAAAGAGCCGTGGGAGATTGCCGCCATCCGCTCCGTCGGCGAGCGCACTGAACAGGTCGTCGATCGCGTCCGCGAAGTGCTGCGCGATGCAACGATCGCGAACGATCATCTGGTTCACGACAACCGTCCGCTCACCCTCGGCGATCTGAAGCGCCTCGTCTCGCGCGAGATCTCCCGCCTCGGGATGCTCGAAGATCACGACACGATCCTCTCGCAGGGCCGCGACGCTGGCATCCCGCACTCCCGCGGCGACGCCGAGGCAATCGTTCGGCCGAGCGTGCCGATCGTCCTCGATATCTTTCCGGCCGACCGCGAGACCGGCTATTTCTTCGACCTCACGCGCACGTTCTGCGTCGGTCCGGTTCCTGACGAACTTCACCAGATCCACGCCGACGTCCTCGAAGCATTCGAGCTCGCGCGCGAAACGATGCGGGCCGGAACGCTGGCGTCGTCGTATCAAACGCTCGTCTGCGATTTCTTCGAACAGCGCGGCTATGCGACGACGCGCTCCAACCCCGCCACGCTCGAAGGTTACGTCCACTCCCTCGGCCACGGCGTCGGACTCGACGTCCACGAGAAACCGTTCTTCGGACTGGCCGCAACCAACCGCGACGAAATCGAAATCGGCGACATCGTCACCATCGAGCCAGGACTTTACTTCCCCGACCGCGAGCTCGGCGTGCGCATCGAGGACACGCTGGTGGTGGGTGAGGATGGACGGGTCGAAACGCTGTGTCGCAGTAGCCGCGCGCTGATGCCCTAATGTCATCCAGAGCCGCCAAGCCGGGAGTCGCGTAGCGACGGACCGGCGCAGGACGGCGAAGGATCTCAAGCTTCCCCAGCCGGGTTGAATCCCAGTGGGTTTCATC
>JBAVBF010000300.1:0-2879 GCA_049586115.1 Thermoanaerobaculia bacterium
CGATGGCCCTCGGGAGCTGGACCGAAGACGGCAGAATCTCGATTCGATCGATTGCCGGCTTGCTTCCAGACGAAGAGGTTCTGAAGCGAATCGTTCCAGGCCGGCGCAGGCGTCAGATCACCAGACGGCAATCCGCCAACGTCATCGAGTCCGTTCATGGCCGGCGCTGGTGCATGGCCGTCTTCGGGCACGATCAGCGTCCGGCACAATGGCAACTCGACTTCATTGAATATCTGGCCTGCAAATCCTTTGGCCTGGAATCCGAGCCGGTGGCTGCGGGCACTGCGCTCGATGCGCCTCTGCCCGTTCCCGATTCGATGGTGATCGGATCGTCGGCGCCAATGCGCGCTGCGATGGACCAGCTCCGCGCCACAGCAGGGAGCGAACTGGACGTGCTGCTCACGGGAGAGACCGGCACGGGGAAAGAGCTCTTTGCACGGCTCGTTCACGCAGCCGGAAAGAATGCGTCAGGTGCGTTCGTGGCCATCAACTGCGCCGCGATTCCGTCCGAACTGCTCGAGGCGGAGCTGTTCGGAGTACACGGCCGCGTCGCGACGGGCGTCGACCCGAGGCCCGGCCGCTTCGCGCAGGCGGAGGGCGGTTCGCTCTTCCTCGACGAGATCGGCGAGCTTCCGGACCGCCTTCAGGCCAAGTTGCTGCGCGTGCTTCAGGAGCGCGAGATCCTGCCGCTCGGTGCCATCAATCCGCGTCCGATTCATCTTCGCGTAATCGCCGCGTCGAACCGCAATCTTCTCCAGCTGTCGCGCGACGGCGCATTCCGGCCCGATCTGTACTATCGCCTGAGCGCCCTCCGGTTCGACCTTCCCGCGCTGCGCGACCGGCGCGAGGATATCGCCGGTCTCACGCTGACATTCGCGAACGAGGCCGCTACGCGTCATCACAAGAACGTGCGAGGCATTAGCCGCTCCGCGCTCGCGGCGTTGATCGACTACGACTGGCCGGGGAACATCCGCGAGTTACGCAATCAGGTCCAGCGGGCGATACTGGTCTGCGAGCCGAACGGAGTTCTCGATCCATCGCACTTCGAACTGGAGTCGCCCCCGAATCGGCCGCCCGACGCTCCCGACGCCGTGCTGGCGCGGCCTCCGTCGGTCGAACCACTTGCGCCGCTGCAACTGCAGGTCGAATCGATCGAGCGCGGCGCCATCTCTCGAGCTCTCGTCCGTTGCAACGGTAACCGCAGCGCCGCCGCACGACTGCTCGGCATCACGCGCAATGGACTCGCCCTGAAGCTGCGAAGGCTGGGGCTCTCGTGATGAACCGGCGCGCCGATACGGAAACTGTCGATGTCTTCTGCGGCAGCCTGGCCGCAACGGCTGCGATCATGCCGCCCGGCACGCGTCTCGGGTCTCGTTACGCCATTCGCGACGTCCTCGGCATTGGTGGCTCCTCCGTCGTCTATTCCGCCGACGACTCCAGGACCTCCTGTGCCGTCGCCGTAAAAGTCCTACGGCCGGACCGGTCGACGGAGGCGGCGCTCGTGCGCTTCCGGTACGAAGCGGCGGTCGCGCGGGTCGTCGATTGTCCGCACCTCGTGCGTGTCTTCGACTATGCCGAGGGACCGCCTGCGTATCTGACCATGGAGCTCGCGTACGAGGGATCGCTTCGGCATGCACTGAAAAACGGACCCTTGCCGATCAGCCGGGCGATTGAGATTGCCAGGCAGATCCTTCTTGCGCTGTCCGCACTGCACGACCGCTCCATTGTTCATTGTGATGTCAAGCCGGGAAACATTCTCCTCGACGCTGGTGGACGGGTCCTGCTTAGCGATTTCGGACTGGCCTGTCAAACGAATCCATGTAAAGAGGCCGAAAACGAGAGCGTAATCGGGACACTCGAATATCTCGCCCCGGAACGGGCGCTGGGAGGAAGCGTCGACGCTCGCACTGACCTTTACTCCCTCGGGATCGTTCTTTTCGAGATGCTCACCGGAGCGGTACCTCACTACCGGGCGTCGTCATTGGGAACGCTGCTCGCGCACATTCAGGAGCCGGCCCGGAATGCACGGAGCCTGCGCCCCGAGATCCCTCGTTGGCTCTCCGCGCTGATCGCGTGTCTTCTTGAGAAGCAACCGCGAAAGCGCTATGCCTCGGCAGACGCTGTACTGCACGACCTCGCGCGGCGTTACGCGCATGACCAGCCTGCAACTGCCATTGCGCAGGCTCTTCGCACACCTGCGCACACTCTTGTCACAAGACGCTCATTGAGTTGGCAATTTGAATCGGAAATGCTGTGAATTCGCGGCACGGCCGGTGCAGAAAAAGGCGCGAATCGGGGTCGTTCACCACAAACCAACAATTGGAGGGTTTCTATGTCTCGTGTGAGGCTTTTCGTTTCATTGCTCCTTCTTCTGGGCGCGTTTGCGGCGTTTGCGGATGACCCGCCGCCCGGAACCGTCGTCCAGCGTCCGTGGCTGCGTCCATGTCTTGACTCAGGCTCAGTCACGCACGAACAGTATGAGTACAAGTGCACGTCCGCTGAGTCGAACGTTCAGGTCTACAACTTCTACACGCATAACGAATATCTGAAGGACGCCGTCTACCGCATCGATCGCACACCTGTTTCGGGTAGCAACTTCTACGCATACGCCGTGAAGCAGTCCGTGACGGTGGCGAAAACGGAAACCAACGTGCTCGACAACTCGGCCGCGCTGGTCTATCAGCGCGAGACACGCAAGGAGCAAGCTGTTGTTGTCGACCGGGGGTGGGCCTACAAGAAGAAAGACTAGCGTATGGCGCAGCGGCCCGTAGTTAGTAAGCGCTCCGGCCGGTTCGGCCGTCTCTCCCGGGGAGCGGCCGCTGCAGCGATCACCGGAGTTCTCTCGTTTCTTTCATGCACATCGGTGGACGGCCCCGACC
>JBAVBF010000301.1:0-3768 GCA_049586115.1 Thermoanaerobaculia bacterium
CCGTGTAGTGGCCGTTGAGCATGGACTGCTCGGTCTCGCCGACACGTTCCGCGTTCCATTTGCCTTTCGAGAGATCGGCGATCACGTCGAGATGACTCACCGAGGCCGGCCGCACATCGCTCTCGCCCGGTCCGCCTTTCGGATTTCGATCCTCCGCTCGATCCAGACTGACCCACACCTCGGCAGTGCGGCGCTCAAAGTGGATGAGTTCGATCTCCTCGCGGCGCGTCGAGTTGTAGTCGTAGTCGATCCAGTCGAAATCGGCGGTCTTCATCGCGGCGGTCATCTGCAGCGCGCCGGGATTCAGCATCGCCGCGACGATCTCCGCATCGACGTCGTTGGCGTAGTCGATGAGCCAGTGGTTGTGGCGGTTCTCGGCGAGCGGATTTTTCGTGAAGGGATCCTTCGCCGCGCCGGGGAAGGCTTTGTCGATCGCATCGTCCGAGGTGCGCAGCACGAGTTGCGTGAACTTCTGATCGACGGAGGTGATGTCCTTACGCGAGAAGCGCCGGAGTTGCGCGACTTCGATGCGGTCGGGAACGGTCATCGTGAAGTGCCCATCGCCTTCGAACACGAGTCCGGTCACGCGGCCCGACGACACCGGCTGCATGAGGTGAACCGTGCCGGAGTTGAGAGTGATCGTGGCGGTGTCGCGCGTGAAGGTCACCGGCTGCGTCAGCGTGATGGCTGCGGCCGTGAACTGCCACTTCTGCAGGCGGTCGTAATCGGCGCGCGCCTGTGAGGGATCGGCGGCATGAATCGGAAACGCAAAGATTGCAAAGATAGCAACTGCCGAAAGCGCTTCACGAAGCCGCATGGGATCTCCCTGTCGATGTGTGGATTGGCAGCGCACTGTAGCACGCGCATTCAATCGAGCAGGGAGGTTGGTGCGAAAGGGGGGAATCGAACCCCCATGGTCTAATGACCACAGGCTTCTGAGACCTGCGCGTCTACCAATTCCGCCACTTTCGCATGTCGAGCGGGGACCGAGATTCTCGGTTGCGCGTTGTGGAATGTCAATCGCCGAATCGGTATTCCTTTCGCCAGTCACGCAAAGCGGCTATCCTCACGTGCAGAACACCTTTCGAGAACCTTCCATGCAGCCGACCGAAGCCGCGCCCGCGGTGCTGGAGCGCGCAAAACCTACCGCCGTTCCTCCGCCGGAAAACGTCGCGACCGAGATCTGGAATCTCCCGAACTCGCTGACGCTCTTCCGCATCTTCCTCGTCCCTTTCATGGTGGTCGTACTCCTCACGAAGTACTCGAACTACCTCGGACTCGGCATCTTCTTCGTCGCGGCCATCACCGACTATTTCGACGGCTACTTCGCGCGCAAGTACAACAAGATGACGCGCCTCGGCGCATTGCTCGATCCGATCGCCGACAAGTTGCTGATGTCGGCGGCGTTCATCTCGCTGGTCGAGTTGGGTCTCGCACGCGCGTGGATGATCGTGATCATCATCGGCCGCGAATTCGCGGTGTCTGGATTGCGCTCCATCGCTGCGCAGCACGGCGTGACCATCGCCGCATCGCCGCTCGGAAAGACGAAGATGGTGGCGCAGGTATTCGCGATCGGATTGCTGATCGTCGGCTACGAGCTCGGAGAGTTCCGCTTCATCGGCGAGCTGGCGCTTTGGGTAGTGATGGTCTTCGCGCTTGTGTCGGGCATCGACTACTTCATCAAGTTCTCGCGCGGCGTTCTGCGGGGGTAATCGCTACGCTTCTTCGAGCGCCTCGAGATTCGTCAGAATCGATTCGATCCGATCGCGGATCTCTCCACGTTCGCGCTTGAACCGTTCGTTGTCTTCTTCGAGCGTCGATGCGCGTTCGGCGGCGTCGCCGGTTTCCTGCAAGCGCGCGGTGGCCTCGTCGAGCTGGCGCCGGAGCGTGTCGCGCTCCTTGCGCAGTTCCTGGATCGTGGCGATCGCTTTTTCTACGCGATCGTTGAGGCGCCCGAGGATCTCTTCTTCCTCGGTGCCGGCAAGTGTGAGCTGGTCGTTTTCGCGGGTCTTCTTCACGTTGGGGTTCTTCCTCAGAGTAGTTTCACCGGCAGCATGGCCGCCAGGCGTGTTGCGAGCTGGTGATGGTGCGCGGCGATCTCGTCCTGCGTGAGCGAGCGGTCGAACGCCTGGTACCACATGCCCAGCGTGGTCTTGATGATGTCGTCGGATTCCGCGGGGACAAAACGATCGCGTAAGCCGACTTCGTGCAAGTACGGAACGTCGAACGAACGGATCGCATCGACGATGCGCTGGTATTCGAGATCGCGTCCGTGCGTGAGCGCGAGGATCATCGGTACACCGGGGAAGCGGGCGACGGGCGCCATCGTCCATTCGGTATTCGATGTCGCGATCATCGCTTCGACGTCGATGTCGGCAACCGCAACGTCGCCTTTGATCCCGAACGCTTGCAACACCTCGGCAGCCAGGAATCCGACGCTTGCGATTTGCCGGTCGCCGTGCCACGCAATCGCACGCTTGCCGCTGCGCAACCACGACTGATCCGAGGCGGAGAACGTGACGTCGACATGCATCTTCGCCGCGATCTGCTCGACGATCCCTTTGATGTCGAAGAAGTCGACCGGCCGTTTCGGATCGCCCCAGAACGTTCCGATCGATCCATACAGAACGACGGTCACGCGATGGTGCTCACTGACTTTGTCTCCGTCGCGGTGATACGTCCGTCCGACTTCGAATAGTGCGCCGTCGCGAGTTCCGTAGGAGCGATTGAAGACGACGGTATCGAGCATTCCCGGCAGCAGCGACAGCCGCATCGCCGCAATCGCCTCGGACAACGCATTCGAGATCGCGATCGGCTGTTCGTCGGAGACGAGCGCGTTCCACTCGGGACGAATGAACGAATAGTTGATGACTTCGGAGAGTCCGCATCCGACCAGCACATCGCGGATCGCATCCTCGGCCACATCGGTCGCTTCGCGGCGGACGTCGCCGGTGGTCACGCGCGGCAGCATCGCGGGGACGTTGTTCAGGCCGAAGAAGCGGAGCACTTCCTCGACCAGATCCATCTCTTCGAAGATGTCGCCGCGATACGTCGGGACCGTGACCAGCAAGCCGTCGTGAACCTGCTCCGCGGTGAAGCCGAGGCGGCGGAAGAGATCGAGCGCATAGCCGATACCGACGGAGCCTGCCGAAGCCGCGTGGAGTTTGTCCGTTCGCAGACGGATGCTTTTAGGTTTCACCTCGGATGCGACCACGTCGATCGGCGCTTCGGCGATACCGCCGCCGCTTTCGACGATCATGCGGGCGGCTTCCGTGATCACGGCGAGCGTGTCGTTCGGATCGACGCGGCGCTCGAAGCGATACGACGCGTCAGTCTTCAGTCCGAGGCGGCGAGCGGTGCGGCGGATCGTTGATGGATCGAACCAGGCGCATTCGAGGAGCACATTCTTCGTCGCGGACGTAATCTCCGACTCGAAGCCGCCGATGATTCCGCCGAGTGCGACGGGACGTTGTGCGTCTGCGATGACGATCGTGTCGGAGTCGATCTTGCGCATCTCGCCGTCGAGACTCTTCACTGTCTCGCCAGGCTTGCCGCGGCGAACGACGATCGTCTGGCCGCTCACGCGATCGAGATCGAACGCGTGCAGAGGATGCCCGAGGGCGAGCATCACGTAGTTCGTGGCATCGACGATGTTGTTGATGGGGCGAAGGCCGACTTCCTCCAATCGCCTCGCGACGAGCGGTGAGGACGGCTTGACCGCGATGTTGCGGATGACGAGCGCGGTGTAACGCGCGCACAGCTCGGGCG
>JBAVBF010000302.1:0-10777 GCA_049586115.1 Thermoanaerobaculia bacterium
TCGATCCGGCCGAGCCGACGGCACCTTCCGCGCCGGCCGTCACCGTCACACGCAACGGCAACCTCGCAAAGATCTCGTGGTCCGAGGGGAACAACGGCGGATCGGCGATCACGAAGTACAGCGTGCAGCGCAACGGCAGCACGATCGCCACCACCACCAACACCTCGTACATCGATCCGGCCGCGAGCCAGGCCGCGACGTACAGCTACTCCGTCGTCGCCACCAACGCCGCCGGCTCGTCATGCGGCAACAACGCCGTCAGCTCGACCGGCAACGGCAGTGCGTGCACGCTTCCCGGCGTCACGATGATGACCGACCCGACCGGCGACAGCACGGCGGTGGTCAATGCAGGGCTCGACATTCAATCGGTCTCCATCGCCGAGCCGTACTACGCGGACGGATCGCAGAAGCTCGTCTTCACGATGAAAGTGGCGTCGCTGGCCAGCGTGCCGCCGGGATCGGAATGGCGCATTCTGTGGAACTTCCCGACCACCGACGCCGGCTCGTACTACGCCGAAATGCATACGGACAACAGCGGCGTGGTCGGCTACGAATACGGCACGATCGACGCGACCAGCGCCGTCGTCACCAGCGTTGGCCAGCCGCATCCCCTCGGCGCGCTCGATGCCGAATCGACGTACCTTCCCGACGGCACCATTCGTCTCGTCGTCTCGACATCGAAGATCGGCAATGCCGTCGCCGGCGACATTCTCGGCGGCTTGCTGGCGCGTACGTTCGTGACGACCGGCAGCATCGTGACCAGCAGCCGTACCGCGATCGACACCGCGTCGACCACCGCAACCTACCTGATGGTCGGCAACGGCTTCTGCGCGCCGCCGGCCGTGACGACGGTCGAAGACAACGACTCGCGCATCGCGTACTCCAGCGGCTGGCATCTCGCGCAGGACGGCAACGCCAGCGCGGGACACTTCCGGTTCGCCAGCGGCAAGCCGAAAGCGAGCCTCGCCTTCACCGTACCGGCCAACCAGTTCGGTTCGGTCACCTACAACTTCGCGAAGAGCACCAAGGGCGGCAACGCCGAAATCTTCCTCGACGGCATTTCGCAGGGCACGATCAGTTTCGCCGGCTCGGTCGGCACGATGCAGAACCCGCAGTTCACCAGCGCGTTCAGTCAGAAATACGGACCGCTGCAGCCCGGCGCGCACACACTCGAAATCCGCGGCAACGGTGTGACGTACCTCGACAGCTTCGCGCTCGAGAGCTCGTCGTCGAACGCCTCGCCGGCAAGCGGCCCGGGCGCGACCACGTCCAGCACGTCGACGATGTCCGCCGGACAAGAGCTGATCTCGCAGATCACCGTCCCGGCCAACGCGGAGTCGATCTCCGTCATCGCCTCCGCCCCATCCGGCATGCTTCTTCGCGTTGGATTGGTCGGCACGACCGGCATCGCGCTGGCCACTGCCGACGCGGCGTCGAACGGCGTCGCCACCCTCACCGTCCCCGTCACGCAAGGCGGCATCTATCTGCTGAAAACGCTGAACCTCAACGTCGGCCCGGTCACGGTCTTCACGGCGACGACGCCGCAGTTGACTCGATGATCAACATGTTGACGGTCGTACTTCTCATGATGGGCGCCGCGGCGTCGTCGCCGCGGCTCCCGAACGCCTGCCAGCTGCTCACCGCCCGCGACATCGCGCGCGTGCAGGGCGAGGAGTTCAAAACCGCCAAGCTGACGGAAAGCGAAGCGAACGGCCTCACCGTCTCGCAGTGCTTCTACGCGCTGCCGTCGTTCACACACTCCGTCAGCGTCGATGTCATGCGGGGAAAGACGGCCGCATTCTGGCGCAGTCACTTCTCGAACGCGCGCGAAGCGGTGGACGACGATGAAGATCGCGATCGCGATCGATCCGCGGCGATGAAAAGCGCGCTGCCGTCGCGCGAAGCCGAGGAGGAGCACGAAGCCGCCGCGCTCAAAGTGAAAGGAGTCGGCGACGCCGCGGTCTGGAGCGGCAACCGCGCCGCCGGCGCGCTTTACGTTCGGAAGGGCGGCACCATCGTGCGCGTCAGCGTCGGGGGCGGTGGAAGTCAGGAGCAGAAGATCGAGCGCTCGAAGAAGCTCGCCGCGCGTGCATTGCGGAGGCTGTAAATCAGGTTAGACTCTTTTCCGGTCCAAATTCGGAGAGGAGTCTCATGCGCACAGTTGCTGTCGTGTGTCTCGCGTTCGCTCTCGCCGCTCCCGCGTTCGCGGCCATCCCGCCGGAGTGCAATCTCAGCCCGGCGTTGCCGCCCAGCAAAGATACCGTCGCGTTCGAGAAAGCGCTGCGCCCATTTCTCAAGTCGGCGTGCTACGACAAGCTCGGATGGACGCACGATCCCTTCATCCGCGACACCGGTCCGTACATCCTCGGCGACTACTACGGCACGCATCCCGCCGTCCGCATCTGGTACTCGCCCGAGGTCGCGAAGTGGATGAAGCTCACGCCGAAGCAGCGGGAAGTTACTCCGATCGACGACAACGCCGTCATCGTCAAAGAGATGTACAGCGGGCCGGCGAACTGCTATCCGATGGCGCCGCCAAACATCCCGCCCACGGGATGTTTCCCCTCGCCGTTCAAGCAGCCGCAAACCAGCCCGTGGTGGACGACTCCCGGCAATGCAGGATGGTGGACGGTCATGGTGCGCGAGGCGAACGCGTCGCACGACGGCTGGTACTGGAGCGGCTACGCCGGAGAAGCCGACACCGTTCCGACGATGGGCAACACCGCCTTTCCGTCGGCCGGCTTCGGCAACTACTGCATCAATTGTCACGCCTCGGCGGCATCGAACTCGACCTACTCCACGATGCGCAACGTCGAGGGCACGAACACCATCACCTATCTCAATGTGATGCTCACGATGTCCAACCCGGTCAGCATCCATCCGGACAGTCATTTGTCCAAGGAGCTGCGCAAAGGCGGTCCGCCGATTCTCAATACCGCGTCGTTCGACAACGAGTTGATAAAAATCCTCGCGCCGTGGTGGAAGGACACCGACAAGCTGACGTACCGCAACCTTCCCGGCGAGACGTGGGACCACGTCATGGCCATGAAAAACGGGCCGGAGCAGTTCATCACCTCGGACCAATGCATCGGCTGTCACGACGGTACCGGCAACATCGGACCGTATCCCGCCAACATGATTTATCCCGCCAGCGGCGCGCCGACGCCGGCCTACAACGTGTCGCCCTACGGCGAGTGGCGCGCGTCGCTGATGGGTCTCTCCGGACGCGATCCCGTCTTCTTTTCGCAGATCGCCAGCGAGCTGAAAATCCACGCGAACGCGAAGCTGCCGACCACCATCCCTAACATCTGCTTCCGTTGCCACGGCGCGATGGGCCAGCGGCAACTCGCGATCGACTCCAACAACAAGAAGCCGTTTGAACCGGAGATGGTCTACTCCTGGTCGCCGTCGCTCGCGCAACCGAGCGGCGACAACAAGTACGGCGCTCTCGCTCGCGACTCCATCTCCTGCACCGTCTGCCATCACATCTCCGACAAGGAACTCGGCCAGCCGTCGACCTTCACCGGCCAGTTCAACGTCACCGATCCGAAGACCGTCATCGGCCCCTTCATCGATCCGCAGGCGCCGCCGATGAACCACGCGCTCGACATGACGCCGATGCACACCGAGTACGTGAAGGATTCGAAACTCTGCGGCTCCTGCCACACGATCGAGCTGCCGGTGCTGAACGCGAAAGGCGTGCAGGTCAGAACGGATTTCGAGCAGACCACCTATTTCGAATGGCAGAACAGCGTCTTCCAGAACGAGCGGCAGCCGGCGTCGAGCGAGGCGCAGACCTGCCAGCAATGCCACATGCCGTCGACGTTCAAGCTCAAGGAGTTCAAGAGCCAGAACCTCGCCTACAAGATCGCCAACATCGAGGACGAGACCTATCCGTACGTCGATGACCGGCTGCCCGACAAAGACATCGCGCTGCAGACGCGGACCGGTTTCGTGCGCCACACACTGGTCGGCATCAACCTCTTCGTCCAGGAGATGTTCCTGCAGTTCTCCGACATCCTAGGCATCCGCACGACCGATCCGATGCTGATGGATCCGAGCACGGTGGTGAAGGGACTCACGCTCGCGGAACAGGCTACGATCGACCTCGCGCGCAAGGAAACCGCGACGGTCGACGTGATGTCGATGAAGAAGACGGCCACCGATCTCGAGGTGAAAGTTCGCGTGAGGAACAACGCGGGCCACAGTTTCCCGTCCGGCGTTTCGTTCCGCCGCGCGTTCCTCGATTTCGAAGTGCTCGATGCGTCAGGCACTCCGGTTTGGGCGTCGGGTGCGACGAATCAGTTCGGCATGATCACGAACGGGCCGGGAGGCTCGATCCTCGGCAGCGAATTCTTCACCGCCGGTCAGTATCAGGACCACCACACCGTGATCACCGATCAGTCGCAGGTGCAGATTTACGAAGAGCTGGTGAAGGACACGGAGGGACAGTTCACGACCAGTTTCCTGAGCCTGTTCAACAACATCAAGAAAAACCGGCTGCTGCCGCGCGGCTGGAAGCCCGACGGACCGCGCGCCGCCGAGACGGCGCCGCACGGTTCCGCGGCCAAGGATCCCGATTACCTCAACGGCTGCGGTTGCGACACCATCATCTACAAGGTGCCGCTGAGCAAGGTTCCGAGCGGCGCCAAGGTGCGCGCGCAGATTTACTACCAGACCATTCCGCCGTACTACCTGCGCCAGCGCTTCACCGACACGTACAATTCGTCAACGCACACCGCCGCCGAAAACACGCAGCGGCTGATGGATTTCATCGGCAAGTTGAACGTGAATGCCACCGAGATTCACGAGTGGAAACTGCTGGTGGCCGGCACGACGCGCTCGATCACGGACTGAAGCAGCGATTCGGCGAGCCCGCCGTTCTCGAACAGAGACGGCGGGTTCGCTGCCAGCGCGCGGATGACCGGCAGGATGCCGCCGGCGAATGGCGGCAGCTCGTGGTAGAGATCGCGCGCGGTGATGTGGTTGTACGTGATCGCGTCGGGCAACGATGCACGCAACTCGACGTCGATCTGGCCGGCCGTGGTCGGATTCCATCCGCCGATGCCGTCGATGAACATCACGTGCACCGGTCCCGTTTCGATTGCGATCGCTTCCTCGGCGATGCTCGCTGCGACGAAGCGCGCGGTATGCGGATATTTGATTGCGAGGAGCCGCTCCGCCGCGCCGGCGTTCTGCGCGTCGAGCAACTCGCGGAAGCGGTCGAATTGCATTCGTTCCGAAGCGGCCAGGCCGAGGACGTTGAAACGGTCGCGGGCGATCAGCCGGACCTTGCCGTGCTCGACGCGGCAGCACGTCGGTGAATTGAAATACGGCCGCTCTTCGCCGTTCGGCGTGATCGAGGCGAAGACGCCGATCAGCCGATCGTGAAAGCCGCCCGATTCGCCACCCTGCTTGCGCAGCAGATCGTTCTCGATCAACGTCCGCCCCGCTTCTTTATGCAGCCAATGACGCGGATCATCTTCGGGGCGCGAAATGGTCGCGATGTCAATCGCCGCAAATTCGTCGCCGGTGACGAGCGCGATGGCGCGCTGTGCAACGGCATGATCGAGATCGAGATACGGCTTGCCCTCGTGCGCCGCGATGAGCATTTCAACTTCATCGATTGCCTCGGCGTCGAACAGCGGATGCGCGACGTCGCGTAGCGTCGCGAGCAACTCGGAATTCACGCCGTCGATTCGCGCGACGAGCGGCGAATGAAAGAGCCGATCCTCAATCTCGATGCCGCCGGCCGGAACCGCGCCGAACGTAAACGGCAGCCGCGCGCGCAACTCTCGCACGAAGGCGTAACGCGCCGTGCGCGGATCGGCGGCCGTGGCGATGCGCCCTTTGAACGCCTCGGCTTCGTCCTTCGCATGACAAAGAATCGAGTACTCCTCGATCGATTGTCCCGCGTCGGCGATCAGCCGAAGCCGGACGTCGACGCCGGCGCGAACGAGCTCGAGGGCCAGCCACGATGCCTGCACGAGATTTACGCAAGCATCCTCGCGGCAATGGACCGATTGACCGCGCGCTTCGACGAGCAGGATGGCGGTGGTCATTGCCGCGCCTCTTCCCAACTGACGGCGCGCAGTTCAACGTGATCGTTCTCGCGTGAAACTTTGTAATACGTACACGGCCGCGCGTCATCGTCGTAGTACGGCGCGAACAGATCGAGGAACGCAGTCGGCTCGATCGCGGTGACCGTGTGCAGCGTCCCCGGCGATTTGCGCAACACAAGCGAATCATCGTCACGATCGAGAACGACCTCGCCGCAATCGCGGGCCAGCAGCGATGCCTGATCGATCCACTCGTACGTATGAACGCGCATCCGTCCGCACAAAACTTTCGAGATCACGTCGAGCGACGGGTGATCGTGCAACGGAATCGTCTCGCCCGTATCGAGCGCAAACACGCTGGCGTGGAAGGCAGGATCGGTCGTGAAGACCTCTTCGCGAAATCCGTGATCGGCGAGCGGCAGCGCCAGCAGCAGCGCCACTTCTTCCGAGTCGCAGCGAAGTTCGCGCGCCGCTTCCGCGAGTGACTTCACCGCGTCGTCGCTCCAACCACTGCGCGCGGCGGTCTCCGCTTCCGTCACCACGCGCCTCATTTCCGGGGTCATGATTTCTGATGGACTGATGCGCGGATGTTACTTCATCAGCCTCCGCCGCATCTCCTCGGCGCGCGCATGGATCGCGTCATACGACTCGCCGGCGATCTCGATCTGCCCGAGCACGACGCCAAACTCCGACACCGGCCGGACGCGCTCGTCAGCTTTTCGGAACGCGGAAAACTCCGGCATCGCCGCTGCTGCGTCGTAATCGAGCAGATTGCCGGCGAGATCGTCATCGAAGGTGATGACGTTGAATTGGCCGGCCACTCGTCCCGTCGTCCCAGGCAAATTTCGCGGCTGATTTCCAGCGGCCACGTCGGCGACCGTGGCGAAGATATCCGCGCCGAGGCCGAGGTCGTAAATCCCGCCGAAGCAAGCCGCCGATCGGCCATTGACCTCGGTCAACCGCACGCCGCTCGGCGTCAGCCAGAACTCGATGTTGAAGAAACCGCCGTCGAATCCGAACGCGAGGATGGTCTCGATCGTCTTCGCGCGCAACGTCTCCGCCGTTTCTGCATCGACGCGCGACGGCGTCGAGAAGTTGTCGATGACGCGCGTGCCGGGGAAGGTATTCGTATCGGTCATCGCCCAGATCTGAATCTCGCCGCCGAGCGACCACCCTTCGACCGTGACCTGCTGCCCATCGATGAATTCCTCGACGAGCATCATGTCGGTCGTCGCCAGCGGATACTTCGCGAGATCGATCGCCTGCTCGAACAGCCGGTAATACTGCCGCGTCCACGCCGGCAGCTCGCGACGCGCCAGCTCCATCGCGGCGCGCAGTTCATCGTCCGAGGTGACTTTGAATCCGAGCAGGCCGAGCTTCAGCCAGGGCGGCTTCAAATACGCCGGATACGTCATCGCCGGCAGCGGTTCATCGAGCAGCAGTGGCTGACATCGAATCGGATCGGCCTCCGCCCGGCGTCCATACAGCTTGTGCAGACAGAGAAACACCGCCTCGGGCGATGGACCCGGCAACCCCGCATCCCGCGCCAGCACGGCAGCAATCAAGTCGCCGAGGTCATGCGTCGAAACGACGGCGCCAACGTGATGCTCCGCCATCACCGCCCGGCATCGATCGAGATACGCAATCGGATCAAACTCCGGCGACGCCTCCCAATGACTGATCCCCGCATCGACAAAATGAAACCGATGACCGTCAACGCGCTCGAACGCCCAGCGGTCGTAAGAATCGGGGCAAACGATGAGGATGTCCACGAGCGCGTTCGCGGTCCTATGCAGACCTGGCGAACGGTCGGACCGCTACAAGATCTGCATCGGCAACTTGACGAACGTCCGATGTGCTCAGGGTGAGCAGAGCGCCCGTACGCCCGGAGGCCGTTACGAACTCGACCTCCAACCCATCGGTCCCGTAGATCTCGACGATCGAACCGAGATCGCCGCGCTTGAGTCCGTGCTCAGGAAGGTCGCGGTTGAGAACGACGGTGTCCAATGTGGAGTAGGTCATCACTGTTCTCCCGGGTATGCCGTCACGAACCTCGGAACGCTCTCACCATCAAGAATGATCCAGACGGCGATGAGATCGGCGACGGCACCAGAGGCGGCCAAGAGGTTACCACTGACGACATACTTCAAGCCAAACGCGTTCCGTTGTGTCTCAATCACTTCGTTCATCCGCAAATGCGTCCGCAGATCCGCATCGAGCTTCCGCCAGTCATCGCGCGAATAGCCGAGCGCATTGAATACGAAAGACTTAAACCGTCCGACAGGATGAAAGGGCGACAGGAGGTAATCCTCGATCTTCGTACGATCGATTTGCGCGAACTGTGCACTCGGAACTCTCATCCCGCTGACACGATAACTCGGCACGACAGCAGATAAAGCCAGACTCCTCCGATGAGACAAGCCGTCGTCCTTCTGCTCGGCATCCTCGAGGCGGCCATGAAGCGTGTGAAGCGCGGACGATACGTGCTGATCCCCACCAGCGACGCCACGCACGGCCACAGCACGCACACCTGGGCGGCGGTGTGGGAGGGCGAGTTGCGCGACTTTCTCGCGCATAATGCGCCGATGGTTCCGCAGCCCTAAGGAGATCCCTCAAATTGTTCAGACGCCCTCTTGTCGCGACCTGTGGCTTGGTTCTCTTCTGCCTCATCCCCCAATTCGCCATCGCCGTTCAGCTGCTGTCGGCGAGCGCCTCGGTCGAAGTTTCTGTGGCACAGATGCAACCGGTCGCGGCAGGCGCGAACTTCGATTACGTCATCCACGTGAATAACGAAGGGCCGGATGATGCGCTGTCGGTGACGCTGAACTTTCCCTTGCCCGCGGGCGTGGCGTTTCAGTCGGACAGCGTTCCTGCCGGCTGGGCGTGTACTGCGCCGGCGCCTGGATCGAACGGGACAGTCAACTGCACTACTGCGACGCTTCCTCCCGGCACTGCCACCTTCACCATCACCGCCTCCACGCCGCCCACTGCCTCCGGGACATTCAGCACGACGGCGACCATCACCAGCGCGACGCCCGATCCTGACGCGAACGACAACAGCTTCGACATCGATGTTCTGGTCCAGCCTTCGACCGATTTCAGCGTGACCGTCGCGGGCAGCCCTGATCCCGTGAATGCGGGAACGGATTTGACGTGGACCGTGGTCGTGACGAATAACGGTCCGAGCACCGCCAGCGCCGCGTCGGTCAGCCTGCCGCTTCCGGCTCCCACGACGTTCGTATCCGTGGCGGCGCCCGCCGGCTGGACCTGCACTACGCCGGTCGCGGGAACGAACGGAACGATCGACTGCTCGTTGACCGCGACGATGAATTCGGGGGCGCAGGCAACGTTCATGATCGTTTCGAACGTCCCCAGCTCGGTCGCCGGCGGCACCACGCTCAGCGCCACCGCCTCGGTTTCCGCGGCCGGCGACTCGATTCCGGCCAACGATTCCGCGACCGCGAGCGTGACCACGGCGGCTGTCGCCGACATCGCGATCACGAAGACGCGCACGGCGTCGCTGGTCATCCCGGGCGGTCCGCTGCACTACACCATCACGGTCACGAACAACGGTCCGAGCGATGCGGCGAGCGTCACGATGACCGACGTGCTGCCCGCGCCGCTTCGATTTACCGCACTCGCAGCACCCGCGGGCTGGTCCTGCACGACGCCGACGGCCGGCACGAATGGGACGATCGTCTGTTCGACGTCGCCGATGGCAACGGGAGCTGTCGCGACATTCGCGCTCGACGCCGTCGTCGATCCGGCAACGTCCGCTGGAACGGCCATCAACAACACAGCCACCGTCACCACGCCGACGTCGGATCCGAACAGCGCGAACAACAGCTCGACGTCATCCGCCGCCGCCGGCACTCCGCCAAACATCACCGCGACGAAATCGATCGCCGGCGGAGCGACGCATCCCGAGGGTTCCCCCATCACTTACACGATCGTCCTCACGAACTCCGGCAGCATCGCGCAGACCGACAATCCCGGCAACGAATTGACTGACGTGCTTCCGGCGTCGCTCACGCTCGTCGCCGCCGCAGCGAACAGCGGGACGGCAGTTGCGAACCTCGGTACGAACACGGTGACGTGGAACGGCGCCGTCGCCGGAAGCGGCAGTGTGACCATCACCATTCAGGCGCTCGTCAACAACGGAACGAGCGGAACGACGATCGCGAACCAGGCGAGCGTTTCCTACGATTCGGATGGCAATGGAACGAATGACACCACAAGACTTTCCGACGATCCGTCCACCGCGGCACCGTCGGATCCGACGGCGTTCATGGTCGTGGGCATCGTCCCAGCGTTGTCGCGAATGATGCTGCTTCTTCTCGCCGCCATGCTCGCGGCCTTGGCTCTGGCGCTGATGAACCCGTAGAATCCGGGAATGCCCAAGACCCGCAACGAGCATTCGTCAGGCGGCGCGGTCATCGATTTGCGCGACGGCGCGCCGTTCGTGGCCATGATCGCCACGCGCGGACGGTCGCGATGGGGATTGCCGAAGGGCGCGGTTTCCGAAGGAGAGACGTCGGAACAGGCGGCCTTGCGCGAGGTGCAGGAAGAGACGGGGCTCGATGCGGAGATCGTCGCACGGCTCGACACCATCGAGTATTTTTTTCGCGCCGGTGACACGCTCATCAAGAAGAGCGTCGACTTTTACCTGATGCACTACGTCGGCGGGACGCTGACGCCGCAGTTGAGCGAGGTGGACG
>JBAVBF010000303.1:0-3219 GCA_049586115.1 Thermoanaerobaculia bacterium
CAGTCGATCAGTAGATCAGGATGACAAGCGCCTTCCTGATCGGCTGATCCATTAATCGACTGATCCACTGCGTCACCCGTACATGCTCAACACACTCTGGCTCATCCCCTTACTGCCGTTCGCCGGCTTTCTGCTGAACGGCCTGTTCGGCAAGCGGCTCGGCAAAGGCTTCGTCACCGCCGTCGCCTTGCTGGCCTCGCTCGGCGCCGCCGTGGCCGGCACGATCGCCGTCGTGCAGTACCACGCCGCGTATCCGAGCGGCGAGCGTCACGTCGATCTCGTCTACAACTGGATTTCGTCCGGCAACGTCAGCGCCGATCTCGCCTTTCAACTCGACCCGCTCAGCGTGATCATGCTGATGGTGGTCACCTGGATCGGATTCCTGATCCATCTCTACTCCGCCGGCTACATGGCCCACGACCACGGCTACGCGCGCTATTTCGCGTACCTCAACCTCTTCCTCTCCGAGATGCTCATCCTCATCCTCGGATCGAGCTATCTATTGATGTTCGTCGGCTGGGAGGGAGTGGGACTCTGCTCCTACCTGCTGATCGGCTTCTATTACGAGACCGATTTCGCGCCGGCCGCCGGTAAGAAAGCCTTCGTCGTCAACCGCATCGGCGACTTCGGCTTCCTCATCGCCATGTTCCTGATGTTCGCGTACTTCGGCAGCGTCGATTTCGCGAAGGTGTCCCAGATCGCGAGCGCTGGCGGCGTCGAACACTGGCTCCTGACCGCCATCTGTCTCCTGCTCTTTCTCGGTGCATGCGGCAAGAGCGCACAGATTCCGCTCTACGTCTGGCTTCCCGACGCCATGGCCGGTCCGACTCCCGTTTCCGCTCTGATCCATGCCGCCACGATGGTCACCGCCGGCGTCTACATGGTGGTCCGCTCAAACGCGCTCTATCGACTGGCGCCCGGCGCGATGATGGTGGTCGCGCTGATCGGCGCGCTGACCGCGCTCTTTGCCGCAACGATCGGCATCCGGCAGTGGGACATCAAGAAAGTCCTGGCCTACTCCACCGTCTCGCAGCTCGGTTTCATGTTCATCGGCGTCGGCGTCGGCGCCTTCACCGCCGGCGTCTTCCACCTCGTCACGCACGCCTTCTTCAAAGCCTGCCTCTTCCTCGGCTCCGGCTCCGTCATTCACGCCATGAGCGGCGAACAGGACATGCGCAGGATGGGCGGCCTGAAATCGAAGATCCCGATCACCTACTGGACGTTCCTCATCGCCACGATCGCCATCGCCGGCATCCCGCCGCTGGCCGGCTTCTTCTCCAAGGACGAGATCCTCGCGTCGGCGCTCGCGAACCCGTACTTCCCGCAGTGGTTCAACGTCATCATCTGGACGCTCGGAACGCTGGCCGCTTTCTGCACCGCGTTCTACATGTTCCGGCTCGTCTACTTGACCTTCTTCGGAACTTTCCGCGGAACTCACGATCAGGAGCACCACCTCCACGAGTCGCCGTGGACGATGACCGTCCCGCTGATCGTGCTGGCGACGCTCTCCGCATTCGGTGGCGCGATTCTCGGCTGGCCGCATCGCCACTTCCTCGCGGCGTGGCTCCATCCGATCTTCCCCGAGATCGCCGGCGCGCCGGAAGTGCAGTACGAGATTTCCCCCAACCTCGAATACGGCCTGATGTTCGTCTCCACCGCCATCGCCGCCCTCGGCATCTGGGCCGCCTACGCCCGCTTCTACAAACGCGGCCTCGCCGCCGACGAACAGTTCGCCGCGAAGATGCCCGCCGTCGCGCAGGGGATGGAGAACAAGTGGTACGTCGATGAGCTGTACGGCGCAACGATCGTCCGCCCGCTCGAAGGCTTCTCCCAATTCCTCTGGCGCGGCATCGACGCCCTCATCGACGGCCTCCTCGCGCTTCTCGGCTACGTCGTCGCCGCCATCGGCGATCTCCTCCGCTTCTTCCAGACCGGCAACGTCCGCAACTACGCGCTGATGTTCTTCCTCGGCGTGATCGTGTTCATCTGGGTGCTGGCATGAACAACATCCTCTCCATCACCCTTTGGCTTCCCATCGCTGCCGCGGTGATCATCGCCTTCTTCCCGAAGACCGCCGCGAATGCGATCAAAGGCTTCGGCCTGCTCGCATCGCTGGCGACCTTCATCGTCTCCCTCGGCATACTCAGCGGTTTCAAAGAAGGCGTGGCCGGTTTCCAGCTGGTCGAGTCGCTGAACTGGATTCCGCAGTGGGGAATCCACTACGGACTCGGCGTCGACGGCATCTCGCTCTGGCTGGTCCTCTTGACGACGCTTCTCACGCCGGTGGTTTTCCTCTCGTCGTGGAACACGATCAAGAAACATCCGAAGGAGTACGTCATCGCCTTCCTGATCATGGAAGCGGCCATGATCGGCGTCTTCGTCGCCACCGACCTGCTCCTCTTCTATGTCTTCTTCGAATTGACGCTGCTTCCGATGTACCTTGTCATCGGCGTATGGGGCGGAACGAACCGGATCTACGCCGCGATCAAGTTCTTCCTCTTCACCATCGCCGGCTCGCTGCTGATGCTCCTCGGCATCATCTATCTCGCCTTCGCGCACATGCACGACACCGGCGTCATCACCTTCACCATCACGGAGCTTTACGGAACTGCACTCGCGCCGCACGCGCAAACGCTGTTGTTCTTCGCGTTCGCGCTCGCCTTCGCCATCAAAGTCCCGCTTTTCCCGCTGCACACCTGGCTGCCCGACGCGCACGTCGAAGCGCCCACCGGCGGCTCGATCATCCTCGCCGGCGTGATGCTGAAAATGGGCACGTACGGCTTCCTCCGATTCGTCCTGCCATTCTTCCCCGACGCCACCACCAAGTACGCCGGCCTGCTCATCGCGCTGGCCGTAATTGGGATCGTCTACGGCGCCTTGGTCGCGTGGGTCCAGCCGGACATGAAGAAGCTGGTCGCGTACTCCTCGGTCTCGCACCTCGGCTTCTGCGTTCTCGGCATCTTCGCGCTGAACCAGACCTCGATCGAAGGGTCGATCCTGCAGATGGTCAACCACGGACTTTCGACCGGCGCGCTCTTCCTCTGCGTCGGCGTGATCTACGAGCGTCGCCACACGCGACTGCTCGCCGACTACGGCGGATTGGCGAAGACGATGCCGCTCTTCGCCACGTTCTTCATCATCGCCATGCTGTCGTCGGTCGGACTGCCCGGCCTGAACGGCTTCATCGGCGAGTTCCTGATCCTGGCTGGCTCGTTCCAG
>JBAVBF010000304.1:0-1798 GCA_049586115.1 Thermoanaerobaculia bacterium
CCCGTGGGCCGTTCACGTCCTCGAACCGGACAGTGAGACGCTCGATGCGGGGCGCGAACTTCCCCAGGCGCAAGCCGAGACGACCATGGATGCGACGACGCAGGTCCGGATCGACCGCGATGCCAGAGGTCCGCACGGCCAGCGGCGTGCTCGCGGCCCAGGTACGGCCGGCGGCGCGCCGATCAGCCCGCGATACAGTCGCCGCAAAGGGCGCGCGTTTGATCGATCGTCCAGACGCCCCCATCTCGACCCTCCACTTCGCAATATAGGGCTCGGGGCGGACATCGCCTACTCATGCGGGCGCGCCGGCGCGGTATCAGCGATCGGCGTGCGTCTTGCGCAGCTCGGCCATCTTGCGCCGGATCGCTCCCGGATTGTCGACGAGCGATCGATTGATCGCCAGCGCCCGGGGATCGGAACGTCGGGTCTCGGGGAGGTGCGCGCGGCTCCAGGCTCCGACCTGCAGAAGGACCGGGAGCAGCGCGATGCCACGCTCGGTGAGGCTGTAGATCGCCTTCTGCTTGTGGGTCGGGTCGTCGCGCTTGGTCAGGATCCCGTGGTCGCAGAGCCGCTTGAGGCGGTCGGCGAGGATGCTCGAGGAGATCCCCTCGTCGGAATGCAAGAGCTCGCGGAAGTGGCGCTTGCCGGCGAACATCATGTCGCGCAGCACGAGCAGCGTCCACGCGTCGCCGAAGATCTCGAGGCCGAGGTTGATGGGGCAATACGAGCGCGGCGGCATCGACTTCCTGCTTGCAGTCTGGGCGATATGATCTTAAAAGACAACTGGTTGTAAAACGCAATCAGTCGGAGCCGATCATGAAGAAGACCTATCAGGGCAGCTGTCATTGTGGAGCGGTCGCGTTCGAGTGCGACCTCGACCTTGCCGCCGGGACGACCCGATGCAACTGTTCGTTCTGCCGCAAGGCGCGGTTCTGGATGGCGTTTGCGAAGGAGGGCGAGTTTCGACTGCTGCGCGGGCAGGAGGCGCTCACCGACTACCGCCACACGCCGCCGAAGATGGCCCAGCCATTTTTGCACCTGTTCTTCTGTAATCGGTGCGGCGTCCGCGCCTTTTCAGAGGGCGGGGTGCTTCCGCAGATGGGCGGCCGCTTCCACGCAGTGAACGTCGCCTGCCTCGATGACGCGACCGACGACGAGCTCGCGAGCGCGCCCATTCACTTCGCGGACGGGCGCGCCGACGCCTGGGACCGGTCGGCTACGCACCGATACCTGTAGCGGGCCGACAAGCGCTTCGCCGCCGCAACGGCGACGTCAACGTCAACGTCAACGTCAACGTCAACGTCAACGTCAACGTCAACGTCAACGTTCACGGCCACGATCACGTGGGCGATCACGTTCACGTGCACGTCAACGATCACGTGGGCGCCCACGATCACGGGACGGATCGACTAAGCTTACTCATCCGACCAGCCCCCCCGCCATGTTCTGCGGAGTGGACTGTGCGGACCGGCGGAGTTGGTCGGCAAGGTCCGCACGCCCCTTGGGCACTGCGGCAGAAGGCGACGGACGATACCAGGAATTCGATCGACCGTTGGTAGACGTCGAGCCTTTGAAAGCTGAGCATGTTGGTCATATCGGCTCGAGCGCAGCGACAGTTGCGATTCTCCCCGGATCGCGGACGGTCACGGCCGGGCCCGTGTGCGTGATCGTTCCCGTGATCGTTGACGTGCACGTGAACGTGATCGCCCACGTGATCGTGGCCGTGAACGTTGACGTTGACGTTGACGTTGACGTTGACGTTGACGTTGACGTTGACGTTGACGTTGACGTTGACGTT
>JBAVBF010000305.1:0-8014 GCA_049586115.1 Thermoanaerobaculia bacterium
GCGATTTCAACGTCGGCGCGTCGAGCGACGGCGAGCTGGAACAGCTCATCGAGTCCAAACGCGCCGACCGCATCTTCCTCACGGTCCTCGGATTCGGCACGGGCAACATCAAAGACTCGAAGATGGAGCTACTCGCCGACAAGGGCAACGGCAACTACGCGTACGTCGACACGCTCGCCGAGGCGCGCAAGGTGCTGGTGTCGGAAATGGGCGCGACACTCTTCACGATCGCGAAGGACGTGAAGCTGCAGATCGAATTCAATCCGGCCAAAGTGGCGTCGTATCGTCTGATCGGTTACGAGAATCGCCTGCTGCGCAAGGAAGACTTCAACAACGATGCGAAAGATGCCGGAGACATCGGCGCCGGTCACTCGGTGACGGCGCTGTACGAGCTGGTGACGCCGGGCGAGGAAACGGGCACCGCGAGCGTCGATCCGTTGAAGTACCAGACCATGAACGCTACCGCGGCGTCGCCGGAGCTGCTCACCCTCAAACTTCGATACAAAGAACCGGAGGGCGACACGTCGAAACTGCTGACGTACACGGTCAACGACAATCACGCGGACGTGACCGCGGCGTCCGACAATCTCCGCTTCGCATCAGCCGTCGCGGAGTTCGGCATGCTCCTGCGCGATTCGAAATTCAAAGGCGACGCGACCTACGACGAGGTCCGCTCCCTCGCCCACAAATCCCTCGGCCGCGATTTCGAAGGCTACCGCCACGATTTCCTGACGATGATCAGCGACGCCCAGAATCTGTCGCAAGAAACGGTGGCGTCGAGCAGATAGATTGAACCCTGTCATCCTGAGCCGCCGCAGGACGGTCGAAGGACGCCCAGCTGCTAACCGGAAAGGGCGGCGGCGAGATCATGGGCAAGCACGTCGGGGGTCCTTCGACCGTCCTGCGGCGGCTCAGGATGACAAAACGAATTCTCACCTTCGCCACAACTCATTCGGTTGCCCCTTTTCCCACGGCTTGTACGCGAGCACGAAGTCGATGCGGCGGCCGAGCGACGGATGCGAATACCTCCACCATTCGATGAATCGCGGCGGCCTCGGATTGGCTTTCGAATCCTCGGCGAACTTCACGAACGAGCTGGCCATCGCTTCATTCAGGTGCGTCAGCTCGAGTCCGAAAATGTCCGCCTGATGTTCGACGTGCCGCGAGTAGCCGGAGTAAACGGGCGAAAGTAAAAAGGCGAGGATGCTGCTGACCGCGAGCAGCCACGGAATTGCGGCGGCATCAGCCCGCCCTTCGACGCGCCACCGACCGCTCCAACGCGCCAGGCCCCATTCGAATAGCCGTTGCGCAATGAAGAAGCCGAGGAACGTGATAGCGATGGTGAAGGCGATGCCCTTCCAGAGATGCTTGAGGACGTAGTGGCCCATCTCGTGGCCCATCACCGCGAGAATTTCGTCGCGGTCGAGTTTCGCCAGCAGCGTGTCCCACATAACGATGCGCGCCGACGGACCGATGCCGGTGACGTACGCGTTCATCTCTTTCGTCTGTTTCGATTTGTCGACTTCGTAGACGCGTTTGTTCTCGATGCCGGCGCGCGATGCTTCCTCGATCAACGCCTGCCGCAGCGACGCATCGCGCAGCGGCTGAAAATTGTTAAAGAGCGGATCGATGATGAGCGGCTGCGCGAGAACGCCGAGGATGATCAGCGGAATCGATCCGATCCAGAGCGCGAGCCACCAGTGGCGGATACGGCGGATCAGGATCAGCGCCACCGCCGCGATCGGCGCGAAGATCACCAGGTTCACGGCGAGCGCTTTGCCGAAGTCGCCCATCCACGCGGCGAAACTCTGGTTGGTCAGATCGAATTGATGCGGAACGATGAAGCCGCCGTAGAGGTCGAGCGGAAACGTAAGGATGGCCGTGACGAGCGACAAAAGTACGAAGTACAACATCGCCGCGACGAACGGCCAGCGCACATGGCGCGATGCGAACGCGCGCATGCGCGCCGACCAGCCGGTTTTTAAGATGAGAAGCAGGACGGCGACGCCGTAGACGACGTCAACGAAGTAGAGAACGTCGTAGATCCGGCTGTGACGGATCATCTCGGGCGTGACGTTGACTTCGAAGTGGCGCTTCGACGGCGGCGGGACATCGCGCTTTGGCTGCGCGGAAACGGCGACAGAAATGACGATCGCGGCGAGCAGCATCCACTTGCGCATGACGGATATCATCGCACGCACCATGGCCTTCAAAATCCGTGAAGCGAACGAATCCGATGTCCCGCAGATCCACCAATTCATCCGCGACCTGGCCGACTACGAGAAGCTTGGGCATGTCGTCGTGGCCACGGAAGCGCAACTCCTGGCGACGCTGTTCGGCGATACGCCGTTCGCCGAGGTGATCATCGCGGAAGAGGATGGAAAGCCGGCCGGCTTCGCGCTCTTCTTTCACAACTACTCGACGTTCCTCGCGCAGCCGGGCATCTACCTCGAAGATCTCTTCGTGAAGTCGGAGTATCGCGGCCGAGGGTATGGCAAGGCATTGCTGGCGCGGCTGGCGCAGATTGCGCGCGAACGCAAATGCGGACGCGTCGACTGGGCCGTCCTCGACTGGAACGAGCCATCGATCAAGTTCTACGAATCGCTCGGCGCGCGGCGGATGGACGAGTGGCACACGTTCCGGTTGACGGGGCCGGCGCTGGAACGATTGTCGCGATGACTCGAAGCACAGACAAGAGTGTCTGTGCCACACCTACGACCGCAACGCTTCGACCGGCTGCAACCGAGAGGCGGTGATCGAGGGATAGAGGCCCGCCAGCAAGCCCATCGAAATCGCGAAGCCGCTCGCGACAGACATGCCGAACAGCGAGACCGGCAAGCCCGCGGGAAAGAATCCGGAGATCACTTTCACGACCGCGATACCCGCTGCGACGCCGATCGCGGCGCCGACGACGGAGAGCGTCACGGCTTCGATCAGGAACTGCATGAAGATCTCGCCATCGCCGGCGCCGATCGATTTGCGCAGGCCGATTTCGAACAGACGCTCGGAGATCGAAATCTTCAGCACCGAGAAGATGCCGACACCGCCGATGAGCAGCGAAATGCCGGCGATCGAGAAGAAAACGATGCGCCAGTTGCGCAGAATCCTGACGATGTTGCCGCGCTCTTTGAGGATTTCCTTGCCGACGTTTTCGACGCGCACGTCATGAATGTTGTTATGCGCATGCGCCACGATGCCCGCCGCCTCATCCTCGGCATCGATGCTCTTCTCCGGATCGTCCGCCTTGGCGAGCATGTAAGAAATCGCGTTCGCGCGGCCGAACATGTCTTCGTAAACCGTGAACGGGATGTAGACGCCGCCGGTCTCTTTGCGCATGTCGTCGTCATTGACGAACTGCATGTTGAATTTCCTTCCGACGCCGATGACGGTGAGCCGGCGTCCGCCGACACTGACCTGCTGGCCGACCGCATCGTCGCCGCCAAAGAGTTGTTCCTTCAACTTGAAACCGAGGATGCAGACCGGCTTTTTCGACTCGACGTCGCTCTCGCCGAGGAAACGCCCGGAGCTGGTCTTGCGGTTCTTGATCTGCACGAACGCGGGCGTAATGCCGTAGACGTCGATGCGGCGCGTCACGCGGCCGGCGGTGACGACGGCGCGCGTTTCTCCGACCGGGCCGATCGAGGTAATCAGGTTGCTGCCTTCGAAGTACTTCTGATCCTCGATGCGCAGTCCGTGCGAGAGATGCGCTTTGGCGCGCTCCATCGCGTCGGTCGGTTTGCGTTGCGAGAGGACGAGCACACCGTCCAGGCCGAGGTCTTCCATGCCGCTCCACACCGCGCGGCCGACGCCGTCGAGTACCGACATCACCACCACGATCGCCAGCGTGCCGAGGATGACGCCGATGAGCGTGAAGAACGAGCGGAGCGGATGCCCCTTCACTTCTTCGAGACTGGTGCGGACGGATTCGAGGAGTTGCATGGCTACTCCGCCCTCAACGCTTCGATTGGATTCAAACGTGACGCGCGGATAGCTGGATACATTCCGAACACCAGTCCTGTGCCGGCGGCAAAGACAATTGCCCAGACCGCGGTGCCGACAGTGATCGCAGCGGGATCGCGCGTCAGTGCGGCGATGCCGTCGCAGAAGAACTTGCCGACGACGATGCCGAGGAAACCGCCGACGACGGAGACAAGGATTGTCTCGGAGAGGAACTGGAAAAAGATCTGCGCAGGCGATGCGCCGACCGCTTTGCGCGTTCCCACTTCGCGTACGCGCTCGTTGAACGACGCCAGCTGAATGTTCATGACCACGATGCCGCCGACGAGGAGCGAGATGATCCCGCAGATCATGAAGGTCATGTCGTACATCTGGTTGTTCTGTTCGTTGCGGCGCAGGTTGGCGACGCGCGAGTAGACGTCGAAATCCTTCGTCCCGTGCTCGCGGAAGAGAATCGCTTTGATCTCGTCGACGGCTTCCTGGTTGCGCTTCACGTCCTTCATGCGCACGTGCATGAAGCTGACCTTGCCGCGCTCGAGCGACTCCCCTTTGCGCGTCACGAACGTCGTCAATGGAATGTAGATCTGGCGGTTCAGCCAGCGCATCACGTTGCGCTTGTGATCGAAGCTGAAGTACTTCTCCTCCATCACGCCGACGACGAGGTAGCCGGTGCCGTTGATGGACATGGTCTTGCCGAGCGGATCGTCGCTGCCGAAAAACTCCTGCGCGCGCTCCGTCCCGAGGACGACCACGCGCGCTGCGGTGGCAAGGTCGTTGTCGGTGATGAAACGTCCGCTGCCGGCGCGGAAGTCATTCATCGGTGAATAGGCCGGCGTGACGCCCATGATGCTGCGCGGCTTCTCGACGTCGCGATAACGAAGCGTCATGTTCTCGTTGGCGACGGGCGAGACCAGATCGATCTCCTTGCCTTCGCGCTTGAGAACCATCGCGTCGTGATACGTGAGACCTTTCGACGCCAGCGCTTTCGCATCGAGCGTGACTTTGCCGGTCGGTTTATCGAATACCGAGATCTTCTGAATGCCGCCGGAGACTTTGTAGTAGTTCATCGATGCCGACTTGCCGGCCACGGAGAGCGAGAAGGTCGCGACGATCGAGCCGGCGCCGAGAATGATTCCGACGAGTTGCAGCATCGTGCGGCCGAAGTGGTCCTTGATGTCGCGGATGCCGTCGAGGATGGATTCGAGGAGGATCATGGGTGCTCGCTTCGCTCACTGAAGTGGGAAGAGTGAAGGGTGAAGAGTGAAAGCTTCGCTCTTTTTTCACTCTTCACTCTTTACCCTTCACTCTTCGCTTTCAACGATTTCTCCATCAACCAACGTAATCCTCCGCTGCGTGCGCGCGGCGATGGCGGGATCGTGCGTGACGAGGACGATGGTCTCGTCGTGCGCGGCCAGCTCTTCGAAGATGGCGATGATGTCGGAGCCGGTTTTCTGGTCGAGATTGCCGGTCGGCTCGTCGGCGAGGATCAGCGACGGATCGTTGACCAGTGCGCGGGCGATCGCCACGCGCTGGCGCTGCCCGCCGGACAATTCGCTCGGACGATGCTTGGCGCGCTTCTCCAGGCCGACGCGCTGCAGCGCTTTGAACGCGCGCTCGCGGCGCTCTTCACGGCCCGCGCCGGCGTAGAGCAGCGGGAGCTCGACGTTCTTGAGGATCGACGCGCGCGGCAGCAGGTTGAACGTTTGAAAAACGAATCCGATCTTCTGATTGCGCACACGGGCCAGAGCGCGCGCCGACATCTCGGCGACGTCCTCGCCGTCCAGCCAGTACTTGCCGGTCGTCGGCGTGTCGAGGCAGCCGAGGATGTGCATCAGTGTCGACTTGCCAGAACCGGATGGGCCGATGATGGCCACGAACTCACCCTTCTCGATCGCCACGTCGACGCCGCGCAATGCCTGCACCGCGTTCTCACCGGAGTCGTAGATCTTGGTGATCTCGTCGAGTTGGATGAGAGCTTTGCGCGGTGCTGTCTGCGGCTCTTTGAATTGGAGTAGTGCGCTCATGTGTGCTCGCTTTGCTCGCGGGTGTGGGGCGTAGGGAGTGGGGTGTGGAGTTCGTGGTTTTCTCCCGCTCCCCACTCCCCACAAGCCACTCCCTAGTCGTCGTTGTCTTCCTTCTTCTTGTCCGCAGGCAGCGTCGGATCTTCCAGCGCCACTTCCTCGCCGGGCTTCAGGCCGCTGACCACCTCGACGCGCGAGTTGTCGGAGAGGCCCGTGACGATGGTCCGCTTGTCGAAGAACTTCTTCCAGCCGTCCTTGTCGGGCGCCTCTCCTTCTTTCTTCACGTCCTTCGTCGGCACCGTGTTCGAGTCAAGCTTCTTCTTCACGAAGACCAGCTCCACGCCGTCGCGCTGGAAGACCGACTCGACCGGAACGGTCAGCACTTTGTCCTTCCGCTCGCCGTTCACTTCGATGTTCGCGGTCATACCGGAGCGCAGCTCGCGGCCCTGCGCGTCGAGACGGATCTCGACGTCGAACACACGCACTTTGTCGTCGATGCGCACGGCCGGCGCGATGCGGTCGATGCGGCCGGCGAAGGAGACTTTCGAATACGCGTCGAGCGTGACTTTGACCGGCATTCCGACTTTGATTTTGCCGATGTCGACTTCGTTCACGCCCGCTTTGACGATCATTTTCGAAACGTCAGCAACGCTGAACAGCACCGTGCCGGCGTTGAATGACGAGACGCCGCTGGTGATCGACTCTCCGATCTCGACGTTCTTCGTCAGCACCACGCCGTCCATCGGCGCGACGACGTTCGATCCCTGAAACTTGTTCGCAGCCTGCGCGATCGGGATCCCGCTGCGCTCGACGATGTTGTACTTCTCTTCGGTCTTCTCGTACTCCTGCTTCGCCGACAGAAACTCGGCCTCGGAATCGCGATTCTGCTTGCCGGCGAGGAGCCCGGATTCGAAGAGGCTGTGATCCGATTCGAAGTTTTTCCTGGCCTGGTCGTAGCGGATCTTCGACGCGGTCAGCGCATTCTTCACGTCGGCGATCGACTGCGCCTGGGTGAGATCGGGCTCGATGCGCGCCAGCGTCTCGCCGCGCTTCACCTGATCGCCGTCGCGGTGCAGGATCTCGATGACCTTGCCCGACACGACGCTCTTGACGTCGACCTTGACCTCGGGCTGCACGTTGCCGACCTCGGTGACCTTGACCTGGATGTCGGCGATCTCGGCCTTGCCGACCTTCACCGGCAGCTTCACTTCCTGCTTCTTGCCGCTCGCCTTCATGGCCACGAACGTGACGACGATCGCGACCGCGAGGACGATGATCGACCACACCGCAAGTTTCTTTTTGCGCTTCCCGCTCATAGACGCTCCTGAATTCGTTGCTGCCAGATTAACGTCCGAGAAGGCGGAAGGTTTCAGGCTGTGACGGGGCTATACTTCCGCTCCGGTCCTCCAATGAAACTCCCACCTCCCGTTCTCCTGGCAGCGGTCTTTTTCTGCGCGGGCCTTTCCGCGGACCAGGCCCTCTTCCGCAACTCCGGAATCGGCTTTGGAGGCGGGTGGGTCCTGGACATGAAGGCAGCCGACGTCAATCACGACGGAAAACAGGACGTGATTCTGTTCCAGGCGAAGACTGCGTCGCAGAGTACCTGCTCCGTCGTCACGATGTTCGGCAATGGCGACGGCACCTTTCGCACTCCCGTAAAGACCCCGATCACCTCCTGTGGATCGGTCGCATTCGGCGATCTGGACAGCGACGGCAATGTCGACGTCGTTTTGAGCGGCTCCGAACGCGTTATCGAAGTCTATCGAGGGAACAGCGATGGCTCGTTCACTCTGCGATCGACAAAGAATAAAGCCGGGTCGATGCTCTACGGTGGCGCGAACCTCCTCCTCTCCGATCTGAATGGGGACGGTAAACTCGACCTGATCATCCCGGTCACCTGTTGCAAGCTGACGGAAACATTTCGAGGAAACGGCGACGGCACCTTCGCCGACGCCGTTCTTCAGCCGGACTTCGTTACTGGGCTCAGCGACATCGTCGCTGCGGACTTCAACGGTGATGGCCGGACGGACATGCTC
>JBAVBF010000306.1:0-4561 GCA_049586115.1 Thermoanaerobaculia bacterium
ATCTTGAGTTCCTTCGCCGTCCTGCGGCGGCTCTGGATGACAAACGATTTCTTCACAGGCTCTCAGGATCTCGAACAAGCGCTCGCGCTCATCCGTTACCCGGCCTTGCGCGTCTCGTCGGTGACGCGTTCCTGCAGCCAAAGGTTCAAGAGAGTCTCGGCCGACACTCCGTGAGCCGACGCCACCTCGCGCAGTCTTTCCGCCAGAAAACGATCGATCGGAAAATAGAGCGTCGAAGACTTCACGTCCACTTCAAATTCGGCGGGCGAAGTCTGCTCCCAGTGGTCGGCGAGACTATGCGTATCCCAGTACTCGCCGAGTTCCTGATATGACCGGCTGCCCGACAACGACGATTTATTTTCGTCCATAGAGTCTCTTTTCAGAATCATCCATGTCTCGTGCCGAGATGATCAGCGCGCGACCGCCAGCTTGTAGATGAAGAACACGATCAGGTGACGACCCTCCTCACAGAGATGTTACGGCCTGAATGTCGCCTCGCGTGACCTCCGCCGGACCGATTCCGCTAGACTGCGCGGCCATGAAAAGAATGCTTGCCCTGATCGCGCTCGTCGCGACCTCCGTTTTCGCCGCCGACATGCCTGACCCGACGATGCAGAACCGCATCCGGCAGGAAGGGTTCCGCAACTCGAAGGTCATGGAGACCGCCGAGGAGTTGATGGACTTCGTCGGACCGCGGTTGACCGGTTCGCCGAACATGAAACGCGCGAACGAATGGACGCGCGACAAGCTCACCGCGTTCGGGCTGACCAACGCGCATCTCGAGAGCTGGGGCCCGTTCGGGCGCGGCTGGTCGTATGAAGAATGCACCGTGCGCATGACGACGCCCGACGTCGCGCAGCTCTGGGCGCTGCCGCGCGCGTGGACTCCGGGAACGAACGGCGTCATCACCGGCAAACCGGTGCGCGTGAAGATCGAGACGGTTGAAGACATCGAAAAATATCGCGGCAAACTCGCGGGGAAGATCGTCCTCAATGGCGACGCGCGCGAGCTCAAGCCGCACGATCAGGCGCAGTTCTCGCGCGCCACCGACAAGATGCTCGCTGATCTGCAAACCTATGAGTTGCCCGGCAAACCGCGATTCACGCGCGACGAGATCGTGAAGCGCAATGCTTTCCGCAAAGCGCTGACGAAGTTTCTGGCCGAGGAAAAGCCGCTGGTGATGATCGACTCCGACAGCGCCGATTTCGGCAACTTCCACGTGCAGGCTGCCGGCAGCCAGCGCGATGGCGAGAGTTACCCGGTGCCGTCGATCGTGATGTCGACCGAGCACTACAACCGCCTCGCGCGCCTCGTCGACCTCGGCAAAGAGGTAACGCTCGAGGTCAATGTCAGGACGAAGTATTACGACGACGACAAGAACGCGTACAACACGATCGCGGAGATCCCCGGCACCGACAAGAAGGGGGAGATCGTGATGCTCGGCGGCCACCTCGATTCGTGGCACGGCGGCACCGGCGCGACCGACAACGGCGCGGGCGTGGTCGTGGCGATGGAAGCGGTGCGCATTCTCAAGGCGATCGGAATCGCGCCAAAGCGCACGATCCGCATCGCACTTTGGAGCGGCGAAGAGGAAGGCCTCCTCGGCTCGCGCGCCTACGTCGCCGAACACTTCGCGTCGCGCCCCGAGCCGGCGGCCGCGGAACGCGATGTGCCCGCGGCCTTCCGCGGCAATGCAGGACCGCTGACGATGAAGCCGGAGTGGTCGAAACTCTCCGCCTACTTCAACCTCGATAACGGCACCGGCAAGATTCGCGGCGTCTATGCGCAGGAGAATTACGCGGTCGCGCCGATCTTCCAGTCATGGATCGAGCCGTTGAAGGATCTCGGCGTCACGGCCGTCACCGAGCGCAACACGGGGAGCACCGATCACGTGTCGTTCGATGGCGTCGGGCTGCCCGGCTTTCAGTTCATCCAGGACGAAGTCGAGTACGAGCAGCGGACACATCACACGAACTACGACGTCTACGATCGGCTGCAGCGCGACGACCTGATGCAGGCAGCGGTGGTGATGGCGACGTTCGTGTGGGAAGCGGCGAATCGTCCGGAGCTGATGCCGCGGAAGCCGTTGGCGAAGAGCGATCTGCCGGCCGCGGCGCCTCACTAAAAAGCTTTTTCACCACAGAGGCACAAAGGACACAGAGGAAACCTTTGTGACCTCTGTGTCTCTGTGGTGAGAGCCTTACCGCCAGAAATAGCGCGCGCGGATCACGGTCCAGGCGATGCGGAGCGTGTCGCCGAGGGGCTTGTAGTGGCTCGTCGACTGGCCGTCGACAAATCCGAGGTCGATGGGGATGGTGAGGACCTTGAAGCCGCGGCAGCCGGCCTGCACGATCACTTCGCTCTCCAGGTCGAAGCCGTCGCTGCGCAGGCGAATGCCTCCGAGCAGGCGCGCGGAGTAGAGCCGGAAGCCGCTCTGCGAATCGGTCACGTTCGTTTTCGCCGCGTAGGCGATGCAGCGCGCTGAAAAACGATTAGCGAAACGGCGCCGCGGCAGCATTTCGCCGAACAGATGCGCGCGTCCGCCGATGATGAGGTCCGCCCCGGTCTCCGCGTGTGCAGCGAGAAACTTCGGAATCTCGCGCGGCAGATGCTGGCCGTCGGCATCGAGCGTAATCACGGCATCGAATCCATGTTCGAGCGCGTACGCGAATCCGGTTTTGAGCGCCGCGCCCTTGCCTCGGTTGACAGCGTGCGTGACAACCTGCGCTCCGGCCGCGCGCGCGATCCCGGCGGTGCGATCGGCGGATCCGTCGTCGATCACCAACACATCCTCATTGACCGTTTTGCAGTCGCGAATGACCGCTCCGATACTCTCCTCGGCATTCAGCGCCGGAATGATCGCGAGGATTTTCACGCGCGCTCCTTCGCCACCACCGCGCACACGATGCCGCCGCCCGCCGAGATTGAGTTGACGAGGATGTTGCGCAGTCTCGCCGGCCGCGCTTCACGAACGGGCGTGAATCGCATCTCCGAATCTGCCTCCTCGAAACCGAACGACGCGTGCAGTTTCTGCTCGTGCATCGCCAGCAACGCCGCGGCGAACTGCAATCCGCCGCCGGCCGCGTACTCGCCAAAATACGATTTCACCGCGACTACCGGCGGAACGTCATCGCCGAACAGCCGTTGAATCGCGCGGATCTCCAAAAGGTCGCCGCGCTTCGTTCCGTTTGCGGAGGCGTAGATCGCATCGATGTCGGAAGCAGCAATCTCCGCATCATCGATCGCCGCGCGCATCGCCGCGGCAACCTGCGCATCGCCCGATCCCCAATCGGAAATCGTGGCCGTCGTATCGCGGGCGATACCGAAACCCGCCAGCCATCCGTACGGCTCGCGCGACGGCTCACCTTCAGCGATGAAAATCGCGCTTCCTTCTCCGATCGACATGCCGTTGCGCCGGCGGTCGAAAGGACGCATCGCCTCCGTCAGCTCGCCCTCCGCATGCGCCAACGCACCGACGCGATCGAGAACGGAGAAAACCATCTCGTTGACCTCTTCCACGCCGCCGACGATCGCCGAAGACACGGTGCCTTTCACGATCTGCCCGCCCGCAAACATGGCCGCCGCGAGCAGCGACGACTCCCGCTGCGTGACGGTGACATTGAAGCCGCGCAAGTCGTGCTCGATCGCAATGTGCGAGCCAGGCGCGTTGGCGACCGACTCCGCGAACAGCTGCGGCGGCGCCAGCGCTGCGCCTTTCGCGACGTACTCCTGCATGTAATCGACCGAGGTCTGCACCGGTCCGAAGGCAGTGCCGAGAGCGACGCCAGCTTCGTTTGGTAACGCGATGCCGGCATCGTCCAGAGCCAGCCGCGTCGCAGCGACTGCGTAGCGCGACAACGTGTTCATGCGCCGCAGCTTCATGGCCGGGATGAAGTCGCGCGCCTTGAAGTCGGTGATCAGGCCGGTGTTATGCGCGGCAAGTCCATTCGTATCGAATCGTTCGACCGGCGCGATCGCGCTTGTGCCGGCGTCGAGCAGCGCACGAAACGAGTCGATCCCGATGGCGCCCGGCGCAACGATCCCGATGCCGCTGATGGCCACGCGGCCGGCTGCGTCGGTTGCCAAAGGCTTCGTCAAACGTGTCACGCGAACGTAACTTATCGCGCAATGTCTTGCGCCGACCGAAAAAATAGGGAGACGTTCGAGCCGCCGAAGCCGAAGGTATTCGACAGTACGTTCGTCATCGACATCGGCCGGGGAGTGTGCGGGATGTAGTCGAGCGTGCAGTCATCGGCCGGCGTATCGAGTCGCAGTGTCGGAGGCGCGAGCTGATGCTGAAGGGCGAGGACGCTGATCACCGCTTCGATGCCGCCCGACGCTCCGAGCGTGTGGCCGAAGTAGGACTTACTCGATGACACCGGAACGTCGTCGCCGACCGCGGCGAGAATTGCTTTTGTCTCGGCGGAGTCGTTGAGCAGCGTCCCGGTTCCGTGTGCATTCACATAGTCAACACGTTGACCATTGCCGCCCTCGGACAGTGCGCCGCGCATGGCCGCCTGCGCGCCGCGGCCGTCTTCGTGCGGCGCGGTCGGATGATGCG
>JBAVBF010000307.1:0-4659 GCA_049586115.1 Thermoanaerobaculia bacterium
GTACATCAGCACGCTGTCGAAGCAATTCGCGAACGACCATTACGACGTCGCCGCCGCCTACAACGCCGGCCCCAGACAAACCGCATTGTGGTCCCGCCTCGCGCCCGCGCCAGGCGACGACTACTTCCTCTCCGCCATCAACTTCGACGAGACGAAGCAGTACGTGCGCAAAGTGATGAACAGTTACAAGCGGTACGTGGAGATTTACGGGAACGGCGTGCCGAGCGGCGGGATTCGGCCGGAGCCTTAGTTCTGATTTTTGACTCGCGTGCGATTACGTATCCGCGATCCACACCGTCTTCACATTCACGAATTCGCGGATGCCGTAGACGCCGAGCTCGCGGCCGAAGCCGGAGTGTTTGGTGCCGCCGAAGGGCACGCGCGGATCGGACGCCACCATGGCGTTGATGAAGACCTGGCCGGTTTCGATGCCGCCGATGAAACGGTCTATCTCCGCGCGGTCGTTCGTCCAGACGGACGCGCCGAGGCCGAAGGGGGAATCGTTGGCGACGGCGATCGCATCATTGATGTCTGCGACACGGAAGATCGACGCGACCGGACCGAATGTTTCCTCGCGCGCGGCGGGCGCATTCGGCGGGATCCGCGCGAGAACGGTCGGCGCGTAGTAGTTGCCGTCCCGTTTTCCGCCGGTAAGGAGCGCAGCGCCGGCGGCGACGGAATCGCGAACCTGCTTCTCGATGTCATCCGCAATCTGCGGCGTCGCCAGCGGACCGACGTCGTTCGATTCATCGAGCGGATCGCCGACTCTCAACGCCTCCATCGCCGCGACGAATCGTTTCTCGAATTCGTCCGCAATCGACTCGTGCACGATGAAACGCTTCGCGGCGATGCACGACTGGCCGTTGTTGACGATGCGTGCTTTCATCGCCGTCGAAACGGCCTCGGCGAGCTTCGCGGACGGCATCACGATGAACGGATCGCTGCCGCCGAGCTCCAGCACCGCCTTCTTGATGTGCTTGGCCGCGATCGAGGCAACGCTCGCTCCGGCCGGCTCGCTGCCGGTCAGCGTCACCGCTTTGACTCGCTCGTCGACGACCACCCGCTCCACCTGCTCCGAGGTGATCAACAGCGTCTGAAATTCGAAGTCGGTGAAGCCGGCATCGCGGAAGACGACTTCGATCGCCAGCGCGCACTGCGGCACGATCGAGGCGTGTTTGAGCACCGCCACGTTGCCCGCCATCAGCGCCGGCGCGGCGAAACGGAAAACCTGCCAGAACGGGAAGTTCCACGGCATCACCGCCAGGATCGTTCCCATCGGCTCGTAGCGGATGAACGTCTCTTTCGCATCGGTCGTCACCGGCTCATCCGCGAGATACGACTGCGCGTGTTCGGCGTAATAGCGGCAATTGCTCGCGCACTTCACGACCTCGGCGACGGCGGCTTTGACCGGCTTTCCCATCTCTATGGTGATGAGGCGGCCCAGCTCTTTCGCACGCCGTTCGAGGATTTCTGCCGCACGATTCATGCGCGTTGCGCGTTCCTTAAAACCGCGAGCACGATTTACACGTAGAGCACTTACCGAGCGCGCCAACGCCGCGTCGATTGCGGCATCATCGAGCGCTTCAAACGTCCTGATCGTCTCCCCAGTCGCCGGATTCACGGATGCAATCGCCATCGTCGGAAACCTCTGTTATCCTCGCGCCCATTCGTCCTTAATTGCAGTCCAAATTCAACCTCACGCAAGGAGTCTTGATGAGCCAGTCGAAGCATATTCGCTTCCTGTTTGCGATAGCCCTGTTCACCGCCATCGCCCCGTTTTCCACCTTCGCGCAAAGCAGTAACGGTTCCATCGCCGGCACGGTGACGGACGAAGCCGGCGGCGCGCTGCCGGGTGTGACGATCACAGCCGTCAACGTTGCCACCAGTCTGACCCGGACGAGCGTGACGAACGCCTTCGGACACTACGACATCGCTCTACTTCCGCCCGGCAACTATTCATTGGCGAGCGAGCTGTCGGGATTCCAGCCGTTAAAGTACCCGCGGATCGTCGTCAACGTCGGTACGCAGTCGACGGTGAATCTCACGCTGAGACCGAGCATTGCCGAAAGCGTCACCATCACCGCCGCGGCGCCGCTGGTCGATACCAGCCGTTCGGCCGTCACCTCGGTCGTCGGCGAGCGGGCGATTCAGAACCTGCCGACCAACGGCCGGAGCTTCATCGACTTCGCTCTGACTACACCCGGCGTCGTGCGCGACGTACGCGCCGGCGACATCAGCTTCGCCGGCCAGCGCGGCACGCTCAACTCGCTCGTCATCGACGGCGCGAACAACGACAACACCTTCTTCGGCCAATCGCTCGGCCGCACCGGTTCCGGCCGCGCGCCGTACCAGTTCTCGCAGGATGCGGTGAAGGAGTTCCAGGTCAACACGAACTCCTACTCGGCCGAGTACGGCCGCGCCGGCGGCGCCGTCATCAACGTCGTCACCAAGTCGGGCACGAACGAGTTCCACGGCACCGCTTTCGACTTCCTGCGCGACCGCCGCTACAACGCCAACGACTACATCAACACCATCCAGACGCCGCCCCGCGTGAAGGGTCCGTACCACTTCGACCAGTACGGCTTCAGCCTCGGCGGGCCGATCGTGGCTGACAAGCACTTCTTCTTCACGAACTACGACGCCCAGCGCAACTCGATCGACAACCCGATCCTCCTCGGCGTCGCCGCGTCGCAGGTTCCGACCGATGCCGCGTCGCAGGCCGGCTATCAGAAGGTGCTCGCGCTTTCGGACACGTACCAGAAGACGCAGAACCAGGACGTCTTCCTCCTCAAGACCGACCACGAGCTGCTCACGAACGATCACCTTTCGCTGCGCTACAACCGGCAGAAGTTCACCGGCGGCAATTTCGAGAACGGCAACTCCTCGAACGCGCTGCAGCACACAGGCGACTCGCTCGTGCAGACCGACACGTTGTCGCTTTCGAACTCGACGATCATCAGCAACTCGCTCTTCAACGAAATCCGCGGCCAGTACGCGAAAGACAGCGAGCCGGGCAAAGCGAACAGCGCCGATCCGGAAGCGCAGATCAATCAGAACTCGATCCGCGTCATCAACATCGGCCGCAACACCTTCAGCCCGCGCGAGACCACCATCAAGCGCAACCAGATCGCCGACACGCTGAACGACGTCATCGGCCGTCACGCCGTCAAAGTCGGCTTCGACGTCAACCAGGACAAGATCCTCAACTTCTTCCCGGGCAATTTCTTCGGCTCGTACAGCTTCAACAGCCTGGCTGATTTCCAGAATGGCACGCCGGCCAGCTACCTGCAGGCTTTCGCCGGTCCGGGCACGACCGGTCCGACCACACATCCCGACATGACCGAGTACGCGGCGTTCGTGCACGACGAATGGCAGGTCAGGCCGCAACTGACCATCAACGCCGGCCTGCGCTACGACTTCCAGAAAATCGCGCAACCGACGGTGCGCAATGCCGATGCGCAGCTCGCCGCGGCCGGCATCGACACCTCGAACGTCCCCGAGGACAACAACAACATCGCGCCGAGATTTGGATTTGCGTGGACGCCGAACACCGCCAGCCGCACCGTCGTCCGCGGCGGCTACGGAATCTTCTACGGCCGCACGCCGGCGATCATGATCGGCACCGCGCATTCGAACAACGGCATCAACGTGCAGACGCTCAGCTTCACCGGCGCGCTGATTCCGACCTACCCGAATATCTACAGCTCGATCCCGACCGGCGTCACGCTGCCGAAGCCGACCATCTTCGCGTTCGATCCGAACTTCCAGAACCCAAAAGTGCAGCAAGGCAGCCTCGGCGTCGAGCGCGGACTGACGAGCGACATCGCCGTCTCCGTCACGTACCAGTACGTGAAGGGTTCCAACCTGCCGCGCACGATCGACATCAACGTTTCGAATCCGGTCCTGGTGTCCGCCCCGGTAGTCAGCGCCGCCAGCGGCGCAGTGATCGGCAACCCCACGTTCGTGCGCTACAGCGGCCGTCCGTTCACGAACTTCGCGCGCATCCTCGAGTTTCAGTCGAGCGCGAATTCGGAGTACAACGGCATCACGGTCGACATCCAGAAGCGCTTCTCCAACAACTGGCAGATGCGCCTCGCCTACACACGTTCGAAAGTGCGCGACGACAAGCCGGACGCCACTGCCGTCGTACCGGGCACCGACGACGCGAAGTTCGCACAGGACCCGCTCAACCTGCACGGCGACTGGGCGGCGGGCGACAACGACGTCCCGAACCGCCTCGTCCTCAGCGGCGTCTGGAACCTCGAGTCGTATTCGCAGAACATGAGCGGAATCAGCCGCGCGATTTTCGGCGGCTGGACGATCAGCGGTATCGCCAGCTGGCAGACCGGCCAACCCTACTCGGCGGTCGTGAATACCGACATCAACAACGACGGCAACGCCCGCAACGACCGCGCTCCCGGCTTCGCGCGCAATTCGTTCCGCCTGCCGGACCAGATCTCGATCGACCCGCGCATCACGAAAGAGATAGGCCTCTTCTCCGGAGCGCGCGTCCAGCTCATCGCCGAGGCCTTCAACCTGTTTAACAACAGCAACGTGAACGGCGTGCGCAACACCTACTACGCCGTCACGAACACCGCCGGGGTCCCGACGAAGCTGACGCTTCAGGACGCGGCCAACCCCTTCGGATCGGCCACGCTC
>JBAVBF010000308.1:0-26706 GCA_049586115.1 Thermoanaerobaculia bacterium
GTTTTATCTCCCATCGTGGAAACCGTCCGTTCGTGCGCCGCGCGAAGAGCTCACCGGAAACTTTTTCATCGTCGCCGATCGATACGGCGTGGCTGACGCGCTCGCGGACGAGTTGCGCGCGCGCGGCGCGCAGGTTGACGCCGATCCCGGCAACGCCGATCGCGTCATTGACCTCGCCACCCTTACGAAAAACGACGGCACGCCGCCGTCAGCCGATCGCTTCGCCGAAATGCAGGACCTCGGCTATCACAGCCTCATGCAACTCGTGCGCGACGGCGCCGCGCGCATCGACGTCATCACCAATCACGTCGATGACGTTCCCGAAAAGGCCACGCTGCGCGCGCCGGTGATGGTCGCGCCGCAGGAGCATCCGAATCTGATCTGCCGCATGATCGAGACCGATCTCGACGTCGATCGCCGCGCCGCACTCGTCGCGCAGATCCTGGACGAGATCGCGAGCGCGCCGAACGATCGGATCGTCGCCTATCGCCGCGGCAGCCGATTCGTTCCCGCGTACGAGCCGGTGCGACTCGAGCCCTCGGCCAGCGCACTCCGCCCGCACGGCGTCTACATGATCACGGGCGGTTTGGGCGGCGTCGGAATGGTTCTGGCGCGGCATCTCGCGGCGCGCGTACAGGCGCGCCTGGTGTTGATTGGACGCTCCGAGCCGACCGAGTCGAAGCGGCTGCAGATCGCGGAGCTCGAACGGCTTGGCGCCGAGGTACTGGTGATCGCCGCGGATGTGTCGAGCCGCAACGACATGCAGGGCGCGCTCGACGTGGTCGACGAACGCTTCGGCGCGCTGCACGGCGTCGTTCATGGTGCGGGCGCGGTCGGCATCGAGACGTTCCGCGAAATTCGCGAGGCCACGCCGGCTGATTCCGAGCCGCAGTTCGTCGCCAAAGTCCGCGGCCTTCTCGTTCTCGACGAGCTGCTGGCTGGACGCGAGCTCGATTTCTGCCTCCTCATGTCGTCGCTCTCCGCGATCCTCGGCGGACTCGGATTCTCCGCGTACAGCGCCGCGAACCTCTTCATGGACGCGTTCGCGCGCTGGAAAAATCGCGAAGGCGGCGCGCGATGGACCAGCGTCGACTGGGACAGCTGGCGCCTCGCCGACACCCGTCCCGTCATCGCCGGCCTCGGCGCGACCGTCAGTCAATTCGTCATGGAGCCGCACGAAGGCGCCGACGCGTGTGAGCGCATCCTCGCCGCCGGCGGCTTGAGCCAGGTCGTCGTTTCGACCGGCAGCCTCGATGCGCGGCTCCGGCAATGGATCGGACATCCCGAGGAATCGAAACCGGTCATCCAGCACGAGCGTCCGTCGCTGCGCACCGAGTACGAAGCACCGCGCGGCGAGATCGAGCAGGAGCTCGCCGCGATCTGGCAGGAGCTGTTCGGCCTGGCGACGGTCGGCATCCGCGACAACTTCTTCGAGCTCGGCGGACACTCGCTGCTCGCCACGCAGCTCAACGCGCGGCTGTCGTCGAAACTGCACGTGGAGATGTCGCTCGCCACGTTGCTGCAGGCACCGACCATCGCCGACCTCGCCGTCGAAGTGGTCAGCCATCAGGCGGAGCTGGCCGATCCTGCGTTTCTGGAGCTGATGCTGGCGGAGGTGAGCGGCGATGAATGACGAAAAAGACGCCGCGAAAGGCGTGAAGTCGGACGTCAAGGAGCAGGCCAAGACGCAGGCCAAAGCGTTCGGCAAACAGATCAAGCAGGTCGTCAAGAACCTTTCGCCGGAGCAGCGCGATCGATTGCTGCGGCGTCTCACCGAAGAACGATCCACGGATTTGATCGCGCAGGGCCAGACCGAGAACGTGCCGCTGTCATTCGCGCAGGAACGCGAATGGTTCCGCGACCGGCTCTTCCCCGACGTCGCACACAACATCTCCGGCGCATTGCGGCTGGAGGGAATGCTGTCGATCGACGCGCTGCAAGCAACGTTCGATGCCGTCATCGCGCGACATCAATCATTACGCTCGACGATTCGCGACGAGCAGGGACGGCCGGTGCAGTCGATCGCTCCCGCTGCCCCGCTGCCGATCCGGACGGTCGAAACCACGCAATGGCGCGATCTGTATGCCGAGGAGGTCGCGCGCGGATTCGATCTGTCGGCCGGTCCTCTGTTGCGCGCAACGTTGATTCGCCTCGCCGATCGCGAGCACATCCTGCTGATTACGATGCACCACATCGTTTCGGACGGATGGTCGATTGGCGTGCTGATGCGCGAGATCGCGGAGCTGTACACCGCGTTCGTGCAGCGGCGTGATCCGGTGCTGCCCGATCTGCGCATCCAGTACGGCGATTTCGCCTCCTGGCAGCGAGAACGCAATCTGGACGACGGCATCGCCTATTGGCGCGCGCAGCTCGCGGACTTACCACCGGCGCTCGAGCTGCAGCCTGACCTCCCGCCGAGCGAACGCAATCACGATGCGGGATCGATCGTCTCCGAAGTCGATGCGGCGTTGAAAAGGAACCTCGAACAGTTCGGGCGCCGCAACGACACGACTCTCTTCGTCACGCTGCTGACCGCGTTCATGGTGCTGCTGATGCGGCGCACCGGACGCGAAGACATCATCATCGGCTCGCCGGTGAGCGGCCGCTCGCGCGTCGAGACCGAGCCGCTGATCGGACTCTTTCTCAACACCCTCGCATTGCGCGCGAAGCTCTCGCCGCAGCTCACGTTCCGCGAGGCGATGATCATCGTGCGGCAGACGGTGCTCGACGCGCTCGCGCACGCGGACGTGCCGGTCGAGCGTCTCGTGCAGGAGCTCGACATCCGCCGCAGCTCGGACGTGCATCCGCTTTACGAAACGATCTTCAACTTCACGCCGGGCGCGCCGAAGCACGTCGACCTGCCCGATCTTCGCGTGACGCTGGAAGATGCACCGGCGCTGATCGAGGAATTCTCCACGCAGCTGTTCATTACCGACTTCGACGGCAGTTTGTCGCTCGATCTTCGCTATCGCGCGAAGCGCTACTCCGAAGGGCTGATGTCGTCCTTCCTCGATCAGTACCTCCGCGTACTGCGCCAGGTCGTCGCCGATCCCGAGCGGCGCGTCGCGTCACTCGACCTGACCACGGCGGCCTCGCCGAATCCGGCCATGCAGCTCGACATGCCGGTCTACCAAACGGTGGTCGAATGCATCGAGGAGTGGATCGATCGCGCGCCTCATTCGCCGGCGGTTTCGCAGGGCGACGTGACGTGGACGTACGCCGAATTCGGCGCGGTCATGAAGAACATCGCCGCCAAAATGCAGGCGGGCGATGTGGTCGCCGTCACCGGCAAACGCAGTCCCGCGCTCATCGCGTCGATGGCGGCTGTCTTTGCTGCGGGCAGCGTACTGCTGACGTTGAGTCCCGATTTGCCGGAGCAACGGCGGCACATGATGCTCGATGAGTCGGGCGCGAAATTCATCGTCGAGGACGGCAATGTCTCCTCGATCGGCAGCCCGGCGCGTCCGTACGTCCTCGGGCGCGATGCGGCCTACATCTTCTTCACTTCGGGGAGCACAGGAACGCCGAAAGCGGTGCTGGGGACGCATCAGGGTCTCGCGCATTGGCTGCACTGGCAGCGCACTACGTTCGGTGTCGGGCCGGGCGATCGTTCGGGACAGCTGACGGGACTCTCGTTCGACGTCGTGTTGCGCGACGTTTTCCTGCCGCTCACTTCCGGCGCCACACTCGTCCTGCCAACGGACGACGATACGCTCGCCTTTCTCGACCGCGAGCAGATCACCACGATTCACACCGTGCCGACGGTGGCCGAGACCTGGCTCGCCGGCACCGCGGATTTGCGATCGCTGAAACGGATCTTCTTCGCCGGCGAGCCGCTCACCGACGTCCTCGTCAATCGCTGGCGCGAAACGTTTCCGGGCTCGGGCGAGATCATCAATCTCTACGGCCCGACCGAGACCACGCTCGCGAAATGTTTCTATCGGGTGCCGCCGAATCCGCGCGCCGGCGTGCAGCCGCTCGGCACCGCGCTGCCTCACACGCAGGTCCTCGTGCTCACTCCGGAGCGTGCGCTTTGCGGCGCCGGCGAGCCGGGCGAGATCGCCATCCGTACGCCGTTCCGCAGTCTCGGCTATCTCAACGCGCCTGAGGAAAACGAGAAGCGGTTCATCGCCGGCCTCTACCTCACCGGCGACCGCGGCGTCCTCGGGGCCGACGGTCTGCTCGAATTCCGCGGCCGCGTCGATCATCAGGTGAAGATTCGCGGCGTACGCGTCGAGCCCACGGAAGTCGCGGCGACGCTGCAGTCCCATCCCGGCGTGGCCGCGTGCGCCGTCATCGCCCGCGACGAAATGCTCGTCGCCTACGTCGTCCTGAAACAGGAAATCAGCGCCGCGAAACTGCAGGAGTTCCTGGCGCAGCGGCTCCCGGCCGCATTCGTCCCCTCGGCATTCGTCTTCCTCGACGCGCTCCCGCTGACTCCCAATCAGAAACTCGACCGCGACAAGCTTCCCCCACCGTCCGGCATGCGGCCCACGCTCGAAAGCGAGTACGTGGCGCCGCGCGACGCCATCGAACTGCGGCTTGTCCAAATCTGGGAAGAGCTGCTGCGCGTCCGGCCGATCGGCGTCACCGACCGTTTCTTCGAAGTCGGCGGCCACTCGCTCCTCGCGCTGCGCCTGCTCGTCGAAGTCGAACAGAAACTCGGCCGGAAAGTGCCGCTGCAGGCGCTCTTCGAAGAGCCGACCATCGAGCACATGGCGGCCGTGCTGCGCAGGAACCTCGGCGAATCGCCGCTGCTGGTCACACTCAAACCGGGCGATCAGCGACTCAAGCTTTTCCTCGTACATCCCGGCGGCGGCACCTTGCTCAACTACGTTCATCTCGTGCGTCATCTCCCGGCGGAGATTCCCGTCAACGGCATCCAGGCGCGCGGCATCGACGGCAACGGCGAGCCGCACGACACTCTGGAGCAGATGGCCGCCGACTACATCCTCGAAATCCGCCGCGCGCAAGCCGAAGGGCCGTATCTGCTTGCCGGCCACTCGCTCGGCGGCGTGATCGCGTTCGAGATCGCACGGCAGCTCGATCGCGAGAACGAGCGCGTGGCATTCCTCGGACTCTTCGATTCCGTCGCACCGCTTTCGCATGGCGAGCAGACGCCTTCGGACGAACGTCGCGAAGACGCTCTCCGCCTTTCGACGATGACCGAAACCATCGGCCGCTTCCTCGGCGAAGGCATCGACGTCTCATTCGAAAAACTGTGCAGCCTCTCGACCGACGAGCAGATCGAATACGTCGTTAACGCGCTGCGCAACACGCGCGCGCTGCCGCCCGGCGAGGAGCAGAAGCTGATCCGCAATCTGCTCAAGGTCAGCAAGGCGCACATTCGCGCGCACCGCTCGTATCAAGCCAAACCGTCGCCCGTGCCGATCACGCTCTTCCGCGTCGGCGACGCGCAACATTCCGATTACCCCTCGGCGCGTATCGACTTACTGCGCCAGGACTCGCTCGGATGGGACTCGCTGACGACGAAGCCGGTGCGCGTCGTGCGCACCGCCGGCAATCACGTGACGATGCTCAGCTCCGCGCACGCTGAAGGGCTCGCGCACCTGCTGCGGCCGTCGTTGTACGAAGCGCTGGAAAGGGAATTCGATGCGTGACGCGATCGAGGTTCCGCGGCTGCCCCGGCCCGACGTCACCGACTTTCGCCGCCGCTTTGAACACCGCCGCTTGCCCGCCGTCCTCACCGGGATCATGGATTCGTGGCCGGCCATGACACGCTGGTCGCCGGCGTACTTCGCGGAGCCTCTCGCCGTACAGTTGATGACCGTTTCCACCAGCGACGAGGATTTGCCTCAGGACGGGCCGATCAGTCCCGCGCTGCTGCTGAAAATGAAAGTGTCGAAGATGAGGATGGGCGACTACCTCGCCAGGATGGACGCGCGCGACCGCCGCTTCTACGCGTCGGGCGTCCCGCTGCGGCCGTTTCTGCCGATGTTGCTCGACGACATCGAGGTCCCCGAATATCGCGAAGTGGGATCGAACGGCTCACCGCGCATGTGGATGGGAAACGCGCAGATCGGCCCGCTGCACTACGACGCCACCGCCAACCTGCACGGCATCGTCTTCGGATCGAAACGCTTCACGCTTTTTCCGCCGCGTCAGCTGCCGTTGCTCTATCCCTGCTCGATGTTCTCGAAGATTCCGACCATGAGCCAGGCCTCGCTCAGCTCTCCCGACTATGCGCGCTTTCCGCGCCTGCGCAACGCGAAACCCGTCATCGTCCACCTCGGTCCCGGCGACATGCTCTTCCTCCCGCCCGGCTGGTGGCATCAGGTCGATACACCGACGCCGACGATCTCGATCGACTTCCCGGGCGAGAAGACTCCCGAGCTCGGGCGGCCATTCGTGCGGTTGATTCCGTGGAAGGTGTTGCGGAAAGTGCGCGGACGATTAGGCCGTTGACGGCCACGTTCGCGAATCCATCCCCTTTTGCGACAGGAAGCCGTACACCCAGCGCTCGATGCCGAATCCGACGCACGCGCTCTCGGCGAGCTCGCCGTTTGGGCGGCGCGTGCCGTAGACCGAGGTATAGAAATCGCGATGCAGGTTGAATGACGAAGCCGCGAGCGATTCACCGCGATGCGGGAGCGGAAAGAGCAACTCGTATTTGACCTCGCCCATCCGCTGATAGACGGCCTTGTCGCGGCTGACGTCGAGGAAGAACGGATCATTGGCCAGCTCGATCGTGACTTCGAGATCGAGCTCGCGGCACAACCCGATGGCGCGCTCCATCACCTCGGCGCGCAGGCGCGACAGGTCTTCGTAACTTCCGAAAAAGACAATGTCGCGAACCGTGAAGTCCCACCCGCGGCTCATCGGCCTGAAGTTCGTCCCTTCGTAGCGGAAGACGTGGTTCTGCATCGTCAGCGTCTTCACGTCGTCGATGACCGCGCCGCGATGCTGCCGGTAGCACGGCAGGCAGACCGCGGGCGTGAGTACGTGCCGCGGCCGATCGAGCCGCTCGACGAGCGTTTCCGGCTGCGCCGCGACGGCTTCCAGCACCGGGAGCGATCCCGGCAGATGCGAACAGAAGGTGAGGTGCTGCGGAAAATGGCCGAGGTAGCCGACTTCCTCGAGGATCTCGCTCGGAACCATGACCGGATAGTGTTGCTCGTCGGCGCCGAAGTCGTCGGCGATCTGTTTGAAGCGGCGCTCGAAGAAGCGGAACAGCGCGAGCAGCGAGCCGCGCAAGCCGATCAGACCGTCGCAGAGGATCTGGACGTCGGGAGATGAGGCAAGCGCGGCGTCGATGTCGTGAATCTGCAGATTCGCGGCGTGCGTCTCTTTGAGAACCTTGCGGCCGATGAGTTTGTGCGTGCGCGTCATCGCCGCGACGAACGCCTCTACGTGCGCGCCCGCTTCTTCGCGTGTTAGTTCGACGGTGAGCTTCCCCGCATCGAATTCATGGCCGCGGACATTCTCATGATCGACGCGAAGCGCATCGACGATGGCGCGAACGCCGCTCTCGGCGACGCGGCTGAGATCGAACGTGCGCGTCAGCATCATCCGCGCTCCTGATACCCATAGCGGGCGATCGCGATCTCCAGGACTTGCGTACTTCCCTCGATGATCTCCATGACTCGCGCGTCGCGCAGGTAGCGTTCGAGCGGCAGATCGGGATCGAGACCGCTCGCGCCGTGAATCTGCACGGCCGCGGGCGCGACGCGGTTCACCATCGTCGACGCGAAGTACTTTGCCATTGTGCTCAGTTTGATCGCGGCTGGATCGCGGTGACCGCGCAACGTGCCGGCGCGGAAGCACATGAGGCGAGCCGCTTCGACGTCGACCATCATTCGCGTGATCATTTGCTGCACGAGCTGAAACTCCGATAGCGCGCTGCCGAACTGGCGCCGCGTGCGGGCGTAGTCGAACGACGCGTCCAGACAGGCGCGCGCCAGGCCGACGCACGCCCAGGCCAGGTTGTAGCGGCCCGCGTCGAGTCCGGTCGCGGCCACGTGCGTCAGTCCGAAGCCGGCGCGGCCGAGCATCCGATCCATCGGAACGCGGCAGTCGTCGAAGTGCAGTTCCGCGAGCATGTAGCCGCGGCAACCGAGCATGCTTGTCATCGGCACGATGGTGAGACCGGCCGTATCGCGCGGAATGATGAACGCGGTCGGACCCGTGGCGAGGACGAGGAAGACGTCGGCGATCTGGCCGCAGGTGACCCAGCGCTTCGTGCCGTTGATCACGTAATCGTTTCCGTCGAGCGTCGCGGTGGTCTCGACCGCGGCCGCATCGCTGCCGACGTTCGGCTCCGTGATCGCGATCGCCGCGCGCACGTCACCGCTCGTGAGGCGCGGAACCCAGAACTCTTTCTGCTCGCGAGTTCCCCAGCGCACAATCGGGCTGCCGCCCATCGAATGCACATTGAGCAGCCCTTGCACCGATGCGCTGACGTTGCCGAGGGCCTCGTGCAGCAGGCCGTGACGGATGATCGCCCCGACCGGATCATCGCCGAGCGTGAAACCGCTCGCGAAGTAGCCGGCCTGCGTCACCGCATCGATGACCTCCGGCGGAATTCGCTCCTCGCGATCGATCGCGGCGGCATGAGGAGCGACGTGCTCGGCGGCGAAGGCGCGATACTCCTCTTCCGCTTCCCGGAACTCTTCGAGCTCCATGCGCATCGTCACTGGCTCGCGGCCATCTTGCGCTCGACCAGCCCCGAGATCGCGGCGACGCTGCGGAAGTTGTCGAGCTCCAGATCGTCGGTCTCGATCTCGATCCGGAATTGCCCTTCCACGAACGCCACGAGCTGCATGGCGAACAGCGAGTTGGCGAAGCCCAGCGCGAAAATGTCGTCCTCATCCTTGACAGCGCGGCCGTCGAATGAGCGGGACATGAAACCGCGAATCGGAATGCGAATGGTGTCGTCTGCCATCTGTGGTCCGTCCTCAGTAGAGATTTTCACGGCGCGTAATCGTAGAAACCCTTGCCGCTCTTTCGTCCGAGCGTGCCGGCGTAAACCATCTTCTTCAGCAGCGGGCAGGGGCGGTATTTCCCGTCGTTGAACTCCTCGTAGATCACGTCGAGCGAGCGCAGCACGGTGTCGAGGCCGATGAGGTCCGCCGTCTCGAGCGGTCCCATCTTGTGGCCGAAACAGGTCTTGAAGAGGCGATCGACGTCCTGCGCCGGCGCGACGCCCTCATATACGAGAAACATCGCCTCGTTGACCATCAGCATCATCACGCGATTGGTCACGAATCCCGGCGAGTCGTTGACGACGATCGATTGCCGGCCCGCCTGCTCGACGAGAGCCTGCGCGGCGGCGATGGTCTCTTCCGAAGTGTGTACGCCGCGAATAATCTCCACCATCGGCATGAGCGGAACGGGATTCATGAAGTGCATCCCCACCACCCGCTGCGGAAACGCGCCGGCGGACGCAATCCTCGTGATCGGAATGGCCGATGTATTTGCGGCGATCGGCGTTTCCGGCGCCACGACCCGATGAATCGCCTCGTGTACGCCGCGCTTGAGATCCCAATCCTCGGTGATGTTCTCGATGACAAAGTCGGCTCCGGAGAGCGAGTCGATCTCACGCGCGGTCTGCAACCGCGCCAGAACCGCCGCCGGATCGATGCGATTGTTCTGCAGCAGAGTGGCCAGCCTGAGATTCTTCGCGATCCCACGCCGCGCCGTCTCGAGCTGTTCTTCCCGGATGTCGACGAGAACGACGTCATGGCCGGTCTGCGCAAACAGCTGCGCGACTCCCGAACCGATGACCCCGGCGCCCACCACGCCGATGCGTTGAAATCTCACCGGCAGCAATATCTCTGGAGGGATGGCTTTCGTCAAGCAACTTCGCTGCGCACCCCTCGCGGTCGTAGGGGATGACGCCATCTGAAAGAGTGAGCTTCGGTTGCGGAAAGAGGCCCTGCCGCGACCATTGGCCAGAGTCTGCGGGCGTAGTCGTAGTGTCGACCAACTCGATGCGCGAGATGAGGTTCTTCCGGTCCACGCACCGGCCTGAATGCGAGGACCCGTCCCGCCAGGTTATCTGTTCCAACGGGAGCGAAATGATGTCGTCGCGACGCCGGTAGACCCCTGATTAGACGCTTGAGCTGAAACGCCGGATGAAGCAATTGACCGGGATTCGACTAAGTGCTTCGTGCGGAAGTTGTTCCGAATGGCTGTGGCGGGAGGACTCGAACCTCCGACCACCGGATTAACAACTCCACGTTTGTCTCGGGACATACGCGGATATCTCCTTTCCTCAGTAGTTTACCTCGGTCTCGACTTATCCGCACTTGTCCGAAAACGCGTGAATTAGACACGCGTTAGACGCGCTCCGCGGCCTGCGGGGCTCAGCCGCCAGGCATCACTGGCGCGCTGACGTTCTGGCCTGATCCGGCCGTCTATTCCGGCACCCAACGCGTAGCCACGACAGGTAACGTCCCGCTCAGAGCGCGCACAATCTCTTCCGCCAGCAGCGTCGGGTCGAGCGGCTTCGCGATGAAGCCATTGAAGCCAGCCGCAGCGACGCGAGCGCGACTAGCGTCGTCGGCATGTCCACTGACGGCGATCGCCGGAAGCGAGCTGCGTCTCGATCGGAGCGTCTGCAGGAGAACGATTCCGTCGTTGCCCGGCATCTCGATGTCGGTGACGAGAATCTGTGGCTCGAAGCTGAGTAGAGCCGCCTCCGCGTCGGTCGCTGAGGCCGCGTCGGCAACGTCGGCGCCGAAACTGCTGAGGATCGTGGCGAGCAGCGTCCGTGTCGACTGATCGTCCTCGACAAGCAGCACGCGGATCGAGCGCAGGCGGTCGTGTCGCGGTTTGCGGGTTTGGGATGGGAGCGCAGTTTCGCGATCGTGGCTGCGTAGCGGCAGCGACACCGTGAAGGTTGAACCACGACCCGGCCCCGCGCTGCGCACAGTGATCGACCCGCCGTGCAGTTCGACCAAATCTTTGGCGATGGCGAGTCCGAGTCCGAGACCGGTGCGCCCCCGTTGGGGCGTAGCCGCCTGCCGGAAGCGCTCGAAGACGAGCGGCAGGAACTCCGCCGCGATCCCCTCGCCCGTATCCTCGACCATGACGACGACGTTCGGACCAGAGTCGGCGGCGCTGAGACGCACCAAACCGCCGGGCGGCGTGAACTTTACGGCGTTGCTCAGCAGGTTCCAGAAGACCTGCTGCAGACGTGACGCATCGCCGAGGACCATCGCCGAACTGTGAGAGAGGCCGATCTCGAGGCGCTGCTTCCTCGCTTCCGCGGCCGGCCGGATGGCGGCGATGGCCCCCTGCAGCACGACTGCGAGGTCCACCGGCGCCGGACTGAGATGCAGCTTGCCGGTAACGATGCGGGAGACGTCGAGCAGATCATCGATGAGCTTCGCCTGCGCCTCGCCGCTCTGCCGGATCGTCTGCAGTCCGAGGTCGACCTGGTCCGGCTCCAGATTGCCCAGTTGCAGCAGGTGCGCCCAGCCGAGGATCGCCGTCATCGGAGTGCGCAGTTCATGCGAGAGATTGGCGAGGAACTCGTCCTTGACGCGATTTGCTTCCTGAGCACTGCGATAGAGACGGGCGTTGTCCACGGCGAGCGCAGCCCGCCGAGCCAGTTCCTCGGCGAGTGCGACGTCGTTCGCCTCGAAACACGTGCGCTTGGCCGTGCCAAGAAACGTCATCACGCCAAATGTCCTGCCGTGGTTGGTCATCGGCACGGACACGAAACAGCGGATGCCCATCGCGAGCAGAGCGTCTCGATGATCGTCGTCTCGCGCCACGGCCTTCAGCACGTCGTCGCTAACTTCGTTCATTGTGGACGTCGCGCCTCGCGCGAACGTGTCTGAGACACCGTAGGCCGCATTCTTCGGTGCATAAATGCGACGTAGACGCGTCGCGAGTGCGTTATGTTCCGGACCGCCCGGGTGCGCCACTGCGATGCGCCGGAATCCGCCATCCGCTTCGACGAGGTCGACGAAACACCAGTCAGCGAAGCGCGGAACGACCATCGTCGTGATCGCGCGCAACGTCTCCTCGTAGTCGAGCGAGCGGTTGAGAATTGCGCCGGCCTCGGCGAGGAATTGCGCGGTGCGCTCGGCGTTCTTGCGCTCGGTAATGTCGTAGACCGAGGCTAGAAAGCCACTCGTGGACCCTGGCGGATCGAAGGATGAGATGAGCACCAGCGCATCGAACCGGCGTTCGTCACGCCGCCGAAAGCGCAGCTCGTACCCTGTCGGATCGGTCTTCCCGGCGAGTACCTCGCGCAGAGCGGTCTCGATGTTCTCCTGCTCCTCCGGCGGCCAATAGGGAAACGGCGGCGTTTTTCCGATCAGTTCCGCCTCTTCCCAACCGACCATGCTCGCGAAGGCCCGGTTTACGTAAGTCTGCCGTCCTTCATTGTCGACGACCGCGACGCCGGCGAGCATAGAGCTCTCGATCGCCCGGCGGAACGCAGTTTCAGTCGCCGCAGCCGCTTCGGCGCGCTTCCATTCCAGCCACGTCGCAGCTTGGTTGACAGCGACGCGCAGAACGAGCCTTTCCATCTCATTCGGGAAGTCGCGCCGGCGCGCGGCCACAACGAACCGGCCGCCCATCTGGAACGAGAGCGGCGAGGACAATAGTCGCAGCGCCGCCGCCTCCACGTCCGTTCCGGAACCCACCTCCTCGGGTCCGTTGCCGGTCTCGCGGAGCAAGCGCGCGGCATCGTGATCGTGTTTGTCGCGGAGCCGCAGAAGGTCCGGACAGCCGTTCAGGGGCGAGGTGAGATAGACGCCATCAGCGTCGATCATGCGAGCCACGACGTCGACGAGGTCCGCGCAAATTTGTCGCGGCTCGTACCCGGCCCAGACCGTCGGGAGCATCGTCAGGGCGATCAGGTCCCGCAGCGAGCGCCGCAGGTCCTGGACGCCCTGCGCGTCGTTAGCCGGCATCGGCGGCCCGCCGCCGGCTCAACTCCTCCAGCATCTCCTCGGGCGGGACGAAGAACGGATTCTCCTGCAATAGCCCGCCGATGATCACCATCGGATGGGTTCTCATGATGTCCATGACGACGGCCCCGCCAAACTTGGCGAGATCATACGTTCACGTGACGGCGTCGTCGTACTTCGGAAGGATGAAGTTCAGCCGCGTCTCGTATTCGACGATGTCGGCGACGCCGGGGCGGTCTTCGAGCGCCCATTCCATGTTCGCCACGAGCCGCGTCAGTGGAAAGCCGAGCTGTTTTCCACTGGCGAGCACTTCTTCGATCAACGCCAGCATGGCGTTCTGATCGAAGTGGCCGCCGCGGAGGTAGGCGTCTTCCCATGGAAGCACGGTGAGCTGTCCGCGTGCCTCTGCCGCAGCCGTGTCGATTCCGGCTTCGCCAAGACGTTCGATGTGATCGGAACGGTGGGCGGAATCGACAATGTGAAAGGCGCGGTCGCCGTGATCGAATCCCTCCTGAATGAATGGCATCAGGACGCGGTATTCTTCATCGCGCGTGTGGAAGAACGCGCAGACGTGGCGAGCACGATCGAGTGCCGAGCCTGCCAGATGGACGGGGCGCTGCTCGTTCAAAGTGGGCATCCGAATGCTCCTTCAGGTGGTGAGGAATCGAGAACTAACGCGTATCTTGCAAAAATCGTGCGGTTCCTGTGGTCACGAAGAGCGTCCTGGGCCGGTTGAGACTCGTCAGGCGACGACGCATTTGCGGACAGCATCGACGATCTCGTGAATGTCGAACGGCTTTCGAAAACGGGCAAAGATCACCGTGCCGTCGAGTGCGTCGAGCATCTCGGCAGGGGCTGCGGAGAGCACGATGACGCACTTGCGATCGGGCCTGTGTGTTTTGAGGAATGCGAGCACGTCGAAGCCGCTGACCCGCGGCATCATCAGGTCGAGGATGACGGCCGCGATACCGTTCTCGCGAAGCTTGTCGATCGCTTCCTGCCCGTCGCAAGCTTCGGCCGTGTGGTAGCCGGCATGCCGAAGCATGCGCGCGACCAGCGTGCGAATGTGGGCATCGTCCTCAGCGACGAGAACGACGTGAGGGTTGTTGGCGTGGCCTTCGTTTGTGATCGTCACACGGCGGTGCATTTGCGAAGAACGTGCATGAACTGATCGATGTCGAATGGTTTGATCAATATGGCCCCGATTCCGGTCGTGTCGAGCTTCTGAACGAACGTCGGCGAGGCCGTAACGATCACGATTTTGCAGAGCATGGATGGCGCGGAACGGCGAAGCTCGTCGAGGATCGCCTCGCCTGAAACCCCAGGCAGCATGAGGTCGAGCACGATCGCGTCGTATCGGTTGTTCCGGATTCTCCCGAGCGCTTCCGCTCCGTCCGAGACTTCCTCAGCGATCCATCGTTCGCGTTGGACCAGCAGCTTGATCAACGAACGAATGGCGTCGTCATCTTCGACCACAAGTACATGATGACGACGTTCCACCGGGCGGATTCTATGGTGGACGGCGCCACCCGGCCACGGAAATCAAAAACTCGTTTCTCGGAGCGGTCAACTAGTAGGACCGCACATCGCCATGCCGCGTCGCGGCAACGAGACTTTTCACGGCTGCGACGAGCTCCGACGGTTCTACGCGGGGCGGTGTATCGCGCGTTCTACTTGCGATGCCGGGAAAGGCTCTTCACCGTCGCGACCAACTCAGCTGGTTCGACCGGTTTGCTCATGTGGGTCTGAAACCCTGCGGCGAGCGCGCGCACACGATCGGCGCTGCGCGTGTAGGCGTCAGCGCAATGGCAGGAACACGCTGAGACGACGGTTCCTGAAGCCGGATCTTGCGGATCAGCGAGTACCCGTCTTCACCCGGCATCTCGATGTCGCTGATGACGATGTCCGGCCATTCCCCTGCAAGGATGCGCAATGCGGTCGGCACGCTCTCCGCGACTTTGACAGCAGCGCCTGAGCGGGTCAGGATCGTCTGGAGGAGCTTGCGGGCGTCGTCGTTGTCCTCGACCACGAGAACGGAGACGCCCGTGAGATCCGCGAAGGGCTGCTCGATGGTGCGCACCGCGGGCAGTTCGATCCGCGCGACCGCTTCATCCGCCCAATGATGTGCGACGAGCAACGGCAGACGCACCGCGAACGTCGCTCCCTGTCCTTCGCCGGGGCTGAACGCCTGCACCGTTCCGCCGTGCAACTCCACGAGGTGGCGAACGATGCCGAGGCCGAGGCCCAGACCCGCGTGTGCACGCGTCGAGGTGCTGTCCGCCTGACTGAAACGATCGAAGACGTACGGCAGGAACTTCGGCGAGATTCCCTGCCCCGTGTCGCTGACCGTCAGTTCGCAGTGAGAGTTGATGCGTTCGAGACGGATCAACACTTTGCCACCGCGCGGTGTGAACTTGACGGCATTCGACAGCAGGTTCCATACGACCTGTTGCAGCCGGTCCGCATCGCCGGAAGCATGTCCGGCCTCCGAGTCCAGGATTCGTTCGATCCGAACGCCTTTCGCGTCGGCCGCCGGCCGGACGACGTCGGTTGCAGCATCGATGACGTCGCTGAGGTCAAGCGGCCGAACGTTGAGATGCAGCTTCCCGGCGTTGATGCGGGAGAAATCGAGAATGTCCTCGATGAGCCGGCTCTGCGCGCGCGCATTGCGATCAATCGTGTCCAGCCCCTCGCTGAGGGATGCCTCGTCGCGCTCGAGCCTCAGCAACTGAATCCATCCGATGATGCTCGTCAGAGGTGTGCGCAATTCGTGCGATACGGTCGCGAGGAATTCATCGCGTGCGCGCGATGCCGTTTCCGCGGCACTCAACGCGTGCTGCAACTCGGCTCGCGTCGCATCGAGCTTCGCGGCCAGCGACGTTGCCTGCTGCGCCGCGCTCCGCGCCATCTGCGATTCGACCTCTGCGCGTGCGCCCGCGGCTTCGGTGCGAAAGAGAGCACCGAGCAACGGCAGAATCTCGCGGAGCAGCGGACGGGCCGGCTCTGTGATCGTTTCTCCCACCAGCACAGCGGCTGTGCCATCGGTGAGTCCCACGGCGTACGCCGGGCGCACCTCTCCCTGCTCGTTCTCCACCGAGCCCTCGGCCGTCCCCTGCTCGATCGCCGCGGCTACGAGCTCGCGCCACGCACGGGCGCCGCGGAGTGTCTGGCCGAATCCCGGCGCGGGCAGCGACCTCTCTACCGCGACGTCGCGTACGAAGACGAACAGGTCTTCGGCGCCCCACCGCCGCGCGAAGGCCTTCGCCGCCGCCTGCCGTCCGGCTGGCTCCACGAGCGCCACGGCTGCTCTCAGCGCAGCGATCGTCTCCTCGAATCCTTCCACGGCTAATCCGGCAGCAACGCCACCGTCGCCGTGCAGTTGTGAAAGCCGCTGAACTGTCCTTCGGACCGAGCGATCTGGCCGTACGTGTTGCACCCGACGTACGGCACGGCGCCCAGCGCGCGCTGCAGCGCGTCCATCTCCATCCCGAACTCTCCTCCCATGCGAAGACGTGTTGCCACGCAGTCGAAGAAGAGCGCCACTTCGGGAGGCGTGCCGCGCATGTCGCTCATCGCCGAGTTCACCGCGCGCATGGCGGCGTCGGCGGCCGATTGGGCGGTGGTTCTCATGATGTGCACCGTCGCTCCGGTTGGAATGTCGGACGCGCAGCCGATCGAGCCGTCCTCCAGCACCGCCAGCGGGACGCGAAGCTTGTATCCAGAGCCAGTGTCGATGCCCAGGACGTTGTGCAGGAAGAAGGGGATCGGATCGTTGCGGTCGAATCGCTGCCCCGTACTCTCCGCATGCTCCTGGAACACCTCGACGGCGGGCGCCGCGTTGAGGCTGATGACCGTCGAGCCGTCAGCCTCGGTGACGCGCAGCGCCTCGCTAGCCGGCTCCCACCCGTGACTCACGCCGACACCGATCGGCTTGGAGGAGAGGATCTCCAGCGCGACCGCTGCATCGGTGAACGCCTCGGTGCCGCAGAACACGTGCGTCTTCGTGAAACGCGCGTCGTCGCCCGCTCCACCGCCGAAGAACCGGTAGTTGCCGAGCGTGGCGATGCTGAGCTGCTCGATGAAGTCGTCGGTGTACCCGGCCAGCGCGTCGGCGAGGAGAAGCGCCGCGCGGTGAGGGTACTGGTGGCTGCTCAGCCCCTGAAACGAGCTCGCGATCTGGGCCGCTGCGGCGGATCGATCGGCGCGCAGGTCGCGGCCGAGCCCCGCCGTGAAACGCATGACGTTCGACCGGATGCCCACGGCCGACGCGGAGCCCTCGCCTCGATCCCCGCTGACGAACTCCCCGGCAGAAGAACAGCCGACCAGCACGCCCGGCCGGCAGCTCGCATGAATCGCCTGCAACAGCGGAACGTAGTCGTGCTGCGACGAAGCGAACAGGATCACCGCGTCCGGCTCCTGATCGGCCAGTCCTTCCCGGAGCCGGGCACCGAGATCCGCGCCGGCCACGGCACTGTTCGTTTCCTTGGTGAACACTATTGTCGATTCGCTCATGGTTCGGGTCTGCTCCTTCAGTGAGTTGAGGTTGCGGCGGGCGGCAGCATCGCCGGGTTAAGCCAGAGCAAGTGCAAGGAGCGGTCCGAGCTGGCGAGCGTACCGCTCCCGGCTGTCTTCGTCCCGCAACGCTTTACGATACCGTCGTGCATTCAATCGTCAGCGTCGGCGGCATCGCCGAGGACGTCGTGCTGCGCATGCGCCGGCGCTGACCGCCGTCGACGTCTGCGACCTGAAACGGCCCACGAGGTGGCGGTGCGACTGATGGCGGTAGGCGCGGAGTCCTCTTACTCGAAGCTGGCCGCGCGGGAAATCTCTTCGTCACCCGATCGGACGAGGTGTTTCTCCGGCGACATGACGTCGCCTCACTTGACGAGACCGGGGCGGGCGACGCGCTAGTCGGTGCGGGTCGGTAGATCGCCGGTGAACAGGCCCCGAATGCGTCCCCGGCAGTCCATCATGTCGCCGAACCAAAGCGGCTCAGGTTGTACGGCATCGCTTCATCTACCCTCCAGCGTCGATTCTACCGGCGCGCCGAAAGAAGCTGGACCGCCTGCGCCAACTCGGCCGGATCGACCGGCTTCTTCAGGTAAGCGTCAAAACCGGCATCGAGGGCGAGCAGCCGATCCTCAGGTCGTCCGAAGGCGGTCAGCGCGAGAATCGGTGTCGTACGCAACGCGTCGGGACGCGCCCGTACCTCGCGGAGAAAGACGTATCCATCTTCATCGGGCATGGCGATGTCGCACAGGACGACCTGCGGCTCGAGCTTGCGAAAGATCTGCAGCGCTTCGCGAACAGAGGATGCGGTGTGCACTGCCGCTCCCGTGCGCCGAAGAATTGCGGCGACCACGTCGCGGGTGAACTGCTGGTCATCGACGACGAGCACCGTGACATCCGTCAGCGCGGGGAGAGTGGTGGATGCAGCTGGCAGTACAGCGCGCTCCGAAACCGACGCGGCGGCGATTGCCGGCGCCGTCTCCAGCACCGGCAACTCCAGTGTGAACGTCGCGCCCTGTCCCTTGCCCTCGCTCGCCACACGGATGCGCCCACCGTGCATCTCCACGAGCGAGCGGACGATCGCGAGGCCGAGACCGATCCCTCCATGCGGCCGTGTGGTCGAGCTGTCCCCCTGCCGGAACGGTTCGAACACGTAGGGCAGGAACGTGCGGTCGATGCCTTCGCCTGTGTCCGATATGATCAGACGAACGACGGATCCGTCATGTGCCATGCGAAGCGTGACGGTTCCACCGCGCGGTGTGAACTTGATCGCGTTCGCGAGCAGGTTCCAGATGATCTGCTGCAACCGCCCCTCGTCGCCGGGGATAGGCGGCAGCATCGGCGGAATTGCGGTGAGAATCTCGATGCCCTTCGCTACGGCGGCCGGATGTACGGTCGTGATCGCGGCCTGCGCCACGGTGCGCAGATCGGTCGGACGCGGATCGAAGGTCAGCTTGCCGGACATGATCCGCGACACGTCGAGAACGTCTTCGATGAGCTGCGCCTGCGCGCTGGCGCTCTGTTCGATCGCGGCGATCGCCACCTGCGCCTCCGTCTCGCTCAGCCCGAGCTTGAGCATGCGCGACCAGCCGAGGACCGCCGTCATCGGCGTCCGCAACTCGTGCGAGAGCGTGGCTAGGAACTCGTCTTTGGCGCGGTTCGCGGTCTGCGCTGCGCTATAGAGCCGCGCGTTCTCGATCGCGATCGACGCGCGGTATGCCAGCTCTTCGGCCTGCTTGAGGTCTCGCTCGGAGTAACGACGGTCGGAGGCCACGAACGTGATCGTTCCTACCACCTCGCCGCGCGACCGAAGTGGGACGATCATGAACGACATGATTCCCAGCTCGCGGATGATGCGCAGATGCTCGTCACTGCGCGCCGCCTGCACCAGCATCTCGTCGGGTACGAACGGCACGAACTCCGCCGTGCCGGTGCGCATGACCCGGTAAATGGCGTCCGTGTCCGGGTCGGGCGGAAACTTCCGGTAGAACTCCTCGGCCAGTGCGATTTTCGCGGGATCCGCATGCGCCACGGCGAGTCGCTTCCGAAGCTGGTTGCCTGCATCTGCCGCCATGTCCACGGCGCACCAGTCGGCGATGCGCGGCACCGCGAGAAACGTAACGTTCTTCAGCGTCTCGCGATAGTCGAGCGAAGAGGCGAAGATCTCGTTCGCCTTCGCAAGAAACGCAAGGCCTTCCTGCGCGACGTGTTGCTCGTGCGCGTCGATGGCCGTCCCGATCCATTCCTCGATCCTGCCGTCGTCCCCGACGATCGGCACCGTCTTGTCGACGAACCATCGGTACGAGCCGTCCGTCTGCCGCAGCAGGTATTCATCTTCATAAACCTTGCCCGCGCCGAGCGCAGCATCCCACCCGTCGGCCACGCGCGTGCGATGGCTCGGATGGACGGCATCCAACCAGCCACGACCGCTCATCTCGCCGGGAGTCTGGCCGGTGATCTCCTGCCACGAGGATGACGGTTGCAGCGACCCGTCCGGAGTAGCAGTCGCGATCGCCTGCCGGGTCGGTGTCGCCAGGACCAGTGAGCGATACCGGCGCTCTTCTTTCCGCAAGGCAACCCGATCGCGCTCGAGCGACTCATACAGCCGGACGTTATCGAGGGCAACCGCCGCATGTCCGGCGAGCGCCTCGGCGACCTTCTCCTCGGTTTCACCGAACACGCCTTCGTCCGAATGGCCGAAGAACAGGCCGCCGAGGACTTCTCCAGTGCGTGACTTCACCGGAATGGCGAGATAGCTCACGACCGGGAGATGTCCCGCCGGCATGCCGTTGTACGGCGCGTTTTTACCGTAACGCGGATCCTCACGGATGTTCCCGCTGCGCACGATGCCCGTGCCGGCGAACGTCGGCGCGAAGACGTGCGTGTTGCGCGGCATCGGGAACTTCGAGAAGTGCTCGCGCGGCACGCCCGAGATCGTATACAGCGTGTACGCCTCGCCGTCGGGGCGAATTACGTTGTAGAAAAACGCGCCGAACTGCGCGCCTGTCAGCGTGGTCGCGGCGTCTGTGATGCGCTGCACGACGGCATCGAGGTCGAGCCGGCCCGCGACGTCACGCGCCACGTCCGCGAGCTGGTCGTAGCGTTCGGTCGAGAGCGCGATCGACGCGATCTGTCCGAATGCTGCTGCCGCGTCGAGCTCCACCTCGGTCGCCTCCGTCTTCGGAGTGCGGTAGTAACAGGTGATCGTCCCCGCGGTCTCGCCACGGATGAGGAGGGGAAGCACGAGAAAGGACGCGACCCCTTCGCTGTCGTACAACTCACGGCGGGCGTCGACGGCCGGCCACGCCCGCACATCCGCGATGTGCAGCGGCCCGGCGAGCATCGACGCGACGTTCCCGTTCGCCGGTGCTTCGATCGTGAAGGTCGAGTAGTCGGTGGACAAGCCCGTGGCCGCCGCGATCCGCCACGTGCGTTCGCGCGACTCGAGCCGCCACATCGCGACAGCGTCCGCGCCGAAGAACTGCCGGGCGTGCTCGACGATCTGATCGCGCAGCTTTTTGCCTGCGGCAGCCGTTCCCTTGAGCATCGAGAGATCGCGCAGAGCGCGCGCGACAGACGCCGCGGTCATCCTCTCCGTCTCCATGCTCACCTCGGCCTTGCCCAAACTCATCTCATCTCCGACGACATTGCCGGCGTCTATGCAAGAAGCGGAGGCAACGGTTCCGTTTTTGGATCCTAGTGAATGCGGACAAATGCCGTCCCTGGTGATATGCTGAAGCCGATCATTCCACTTGTAATGCACGGGACTGGAAGTTTCATTGAGCGGAACAAGCGGGTTGAAGGAGGAGACCGATGATGCGACATTTCATTGTACTTTCGGCGATCTCTATCGCTCTTTTGGCCGGTAGCTGCGCCACCGGCGTTTCATCGACGGACAGGCCTGCCATGCTGTCGGGGCTTTACGGCATCTGGAGCGCGGACAAGGTGCCCGTCAGCGGTCACGGCTATTTCGCCGGAATCTCGACGCATGAATATAACGCCGACGGGACGTTCCGTTCGGAGGCCGAATTCACGGTTCCTGACTCAGGATGCCATGTCGAGCTTTACTACACCGGCAATTATTCTGGCGATCAGGCGGCAATTCAGGTCCGGCCAACCGGGGGAGAAGTCGAGGTCACTTCATGCAGGGAACTATCGCAGAATGCGGCTCGCCGTCCCTACGACGCGAATGAGTTGAAGAAGGCCAACAGCACCTTGAAATGGAAAATAGAGAATGGCGTGCTTTCACTCGTGCACGATGATGGCATGGAACGGACGTTCCGACGCCAGAAAGACACGCTGGCGAGCCTGTACGGGACGTGGGCCAGCGACACCGTGGCGGTGAGCGGGCACGGCCAGTACCCAGGAAAGGCGACGCACATCTTCAAGGAAGACGGGACGTTCCGCTGGACTGCGTCGTTCACAGACCCCAAGAGCGGGTGTCACGCCGATTTGTACTATCGCGGCAAATTCACGGGGAACGCGAGCTTGCTCAAGGCCAAGGTCTCTTCAGGCGAAGTCGAGGTGACCGGCTGTTCCGACAATGGCCGCAATGCGCCGAAGCGGCAATTCGGCAGTGCGGAACTGGCGGCGGCGAGTGCCTCAATCCCGTGGAACGTGGCCGGCAATACGCTTGTGCTTTCGCATACCGATGGTCTTCAACGCAGATATTCGCGCCAGTAGCTGCTTTGACTGAAGATCGCGGCCGATTCCGCGAGACCGGCCGCGATCAAAGCGCGGGCGATTCTCCGGACCGAGTGCCTGGCGACATGAGAAGGGAGCGGACGGGGAGCGCTCCGTCACGGGTTGTCCGCGCGCGCCGTGATTCAGGAATGGGATGAGGACGGCGTCGTCGAAGGCGTTGCGTGGAACGGCCCATGCCGCTCCCTGGGAACAATCGGAATTCAGGAGGCAACATGCCGGCAAGCAGGCATCTGGGCTGCGGAGTGCTCGCCGCCCTCGCTCTTTTTGCGATGAGCGGTCCGACATCGGCCTTTGCGGACGATCTGGCGCATATCGGCGAGTTGGCGAAGTTGCCCGCGCCGTCGAAGGACGACCTTGCCGGCCGGGCAGGGGCGTTGCCGTTGCAAGACGATGTCCTCGCACCGCAGACGGTCCACCCGCATGCGCAAGAGGGTGAAGCCTCCCAACAAAGTGGGAAGGCTGACGACGAACGCAGTAAGCCGAAAGCGACGCAGTCGGAGTCAATCGTCGTGGTGGGACAACGCCCCAGCGAGGCTTCGTCACTCTTGCGCAGCGGCTTGGAGCCGCGCGAAGTTCCGTGGTCGGTGCAGGTCATCCCTCAATCCCTCCTGGAAGAGGTCAGGCCCGAAGCCATCGAGGACGCGTTGACGCTTGTCTCGAACGTTGTGTTTCAGGGTAATAGCGATGGCCGGGAAAACGCCTTCCTGCTCCGCGGCTTCCAGGCCGCCACAGTCCTTCGGGACGGGTTCCGGGTGGAGAGCTTTGGCGGCATCACGGATCCAGAAATCTACAACCTGCAAAGCATCGAGGTGATCAAGGGGCCGCAGGCGGTGCTGTTCGGCGAGAGCAATCCGGGCGGGCTGATCAACCTGCGGACCAAGCGGCCGCTGAATCGAGATCATAGTGAATTTGTGCTCGACTATCGGACCGACGGGCTGATCAGCACGAGGACGGATTTCGGCGGGTCGATCGCCGGGAGCAACGCGGCCCGATACCGAGTGATCGGCGTTTACAAGCAGGATGCCGGCTGGCGCGGATATGACGCTCCGAACGAACGCTTTTTCGTCGCCCCGTCGGTACTATGGGCGATCTCGGACAACACCGCAGTCACGCTGATCGGCGAGCTTACCAAAGATGATTATCAGGCGGATTTCGGCACTGCGATCGATCTGCAGGGCGAGCTCACCGCGCCGATCGGGCAGGTGAACAATCATCCGCAGGACCGAATCCGGCGGCATCAAAATATTTTCGGCGCGGATATCGATCACCGTTTCTCGGACAAATGGCACGTCACCGCGCGGGCGCGGCATTTCGACGACGGCTATGCGTTCAGTTCGCTGTGGCTGCCAATCTCGCGCAATCTCGCCACGAACATCTACACGCAACTCGCGCTGCAGCAGGAACAGCAAAACAACGAGGACGCGATTCAGCTCAACGTCACCGGCAACCTCGGGGTGTTGGGCAGGCATACCGACCTCGCCGCGGGCTCCGACTACAGGCAAACGACGACGGAGCGAATCACGCGACTCGATGCGACCAAACTGAACTTCCTGAACTGGGCCCATCCCGATTATTCGCGGCGGCCGCCCGACACTGAATCGCTGCCCGTGGCGCCGGGCTTCCGCGCGGGCGAGGATATCAACCGGGGCGGCATCTTCGCGAAGATGCGCACCGAACTGACCCATGCGCTCTCGGTCAACCTCGGCGCGCGATATGACCGCATCGAAAGAACACCCCTGACTGGGAGCATCACGACCGCGCAGGAACTGTCGAAGACGTCGCTGCAAGCGGGAGCGATGTACTACCTTTCCAAGAGCGTGTCTGTATACGCCAGCTATTCGGAGTCGTTCAGCCCAAATTTCGTCCTGGACAGGAACAACAGGCTTCTGGCCCCGGAGGAAGGCAAAGGCTTCGATGTCGGCCTCAGGGGCTCCGAGCTGGGCGGATTGCTAACCTTCACCGCGAGCGTCTTCGATATCACCAAGCGAAACGTGGCGTTGCCGGATGCCACAGCCGCGCCGACGGACCCGAATCCTCTGGGCTTCATTGCCGCGGCTAAGCAGACCAGTCGGGGCGCCGAGATGGACTTCCAGGCGTCCATGACGCCCAATTGGAACCTCCATGGCGCGTTCGGCTATGCCGAAACAGGCGACCGGGGCGAGCGCATCGTCGGCGCACCCGAGCAAACGGCGTCACTGTGGACCAGCTATCGATTCGCCGGCGGCTTGCGGCCCTTGACTGTCGGCGGCGGACTTCAACATGTCGGCAACAGGCTCGCAATCGCGGATCCGAACGGTGACGGTGACCGGCGGGACAGGGTCTTCGTCGATGGCTATACCCTGCTCGATCTATTCGCCCGATACGACTTAAGCGAACGATGGCTATTGCAGACGAATCTAAGCAACGCGACGGACGAACGCTACGTCCTGACGGCCTTGAACAATCTAAGTCGAAACGTACATGCAGGCGCTCCACTCGAGGCCCGGATCTCGCTCAGCTATCGACTTGCCCGGGCCGACCACTGAGCATGTTGCATGCAGACCGGCGCAGAAGCGATGGCGCGGTAGATGGCCAGCATCTTCGCAGCACGGCGTGCGCAGATCTTCTCCACATACTCCATGACGAACGCCGCGAGGGTCATCGCTCTTTGCTGCGGCGGTGCGGCCTCGGGCGGCTTGCCGTTGATATCGCCGCGGAATGCCTGCCACAGCCGGACGGCTCCTCGCGCGATTCGGCGTGCACCGTCCGCTCGCGACGCAGCTTGTTCGTCTTCGGAACGTAGAGCGCTTTGGCGGGACGACTCGAACCTACGACCCCCGGCTTAACAAAAGGTCGGGACCAGTACACCAGAGTAACGTGACGGCGGTTCTCCTGCGTTGGGGCCAGCTCGTGCACTAATATTCGACGACGGGTGCGGAAAAAGTCTTTCCGCAGGACACATTGAGCGGTCGGGCCGCCGCTCGCAGGGAGAGGGAAGTGTCCGCTCGCATCAGCTCGTCATGGTTCGACCGCATCAACGAACGCCTCCTGTCAGCACGGAAAAGCGAGGGTCTCAGGCTTTTGCGCGACACTTCGTGTCTCCTTTCGGGCGGCTCTCTGGAGGTGGCTCATGGCAATTGCTGAACTGCTGCTCGCGCTGCTCGCCATCTTCGCCGCCGCGAAACTCTTCGGAGAGCTGGCCGAACGAATCGGGCAGCCGGCTGTCCTGGGTGAAATGGTTGGCGGCGTCGCCGTCGGTGTTTCCGGCCTCCATCTCATCAACCCACACGATCCGCTCCTGCATGTCCTCGCGGAGCTGGGCGTTCTGCTTCTGCTCTTCCTCATTGGGCTAGAAACAAACATCCAGCGTCTGCTATCCGTTGGCGTCGCCTCCCTGGCAGTGGCGCTTGCCGGTGTAATTCTTCCCTTCGCGGCCGGATATGGGATTGGAATGTGGCTCGGCTATCCAACGACCGTCTCCGTGTTCCTCGGTGCCACTCTGACGGCAACTTCGGTGGGAATCACGGCGCGCGTGCTATCGGACCTGGGGCACCTGAAGAGCGACGAGTCGCAGGTGATTCTCGGAGCTGCCGTCGTCGACGACATCCTTGGGCTCGTTCTGCTCAGCGTCGTGAGCGCGATGGCGGCCGGCCAGAAGCTCACCGTCATTGGGTTGGGAAAGACGTTTGGGATCGCCTTTGGCTTCGTCTTCCTCGCGATCGTCATCGGATCGGTTCTTGCGCCGCGTCTCATCGCGCTCATCACGCGGCTTCGCGTTGCCAAGGCGCTCTTTTTCGCCTCCATCATGTTCGCGTTCGCGCTCGCCTATCTTGCCGACGTCATCGGCTCCGCGGTCATCATCGGCGCGTTCGCCGCAGGGCTCGTCCTGGCGAGGACCGATCGGGGACGCGAGATCGAGCACGAGGTCTACGACGTCGCACAGTTCTTCATCCCGATATTCTTCGTGTCGGTTGGAGCTGCAGTCGATGTCAAAGCGTTGAACCCCTTCAGAGCTGACACTCGGCAGTTCTTCGTCGTAGGCATACTTCTCACCCTCGTTGCCATCGCCGGCAAGCTTGTAGCTGGATACGCGGCATTCGGGCGCCCGCTTCGGAAGATCGTCATCGGCGTTGGGATGATTCCGCGCGGTGAAGTCGGCCTGATCTTCGCGCAGCTCGGGCTGACGGCGGGTCTCCTCTCCGCGGGGCTTTACAGCTCCGTCGCGATGATGGTGATGGTTACGACGTTCGTCGCGCCTCCGCTGCTTCGGTCACTACTCTCGAAACAGACGGCCGATGAAGCCAGCCCGCTCTGCGATGTAGTCACGGCGACAATGTCCGACAGCGAAGAGCAGACAAGCGAGTGAAGGTTAATGCGACTGCTCAGCGCGATCGATTCTTCTCGATAACCGCCCAAAGAATCAGAACGAACGCGACGAGCCGGACAAGATAGGCAGCGACTGAAGGCTCATTCGTAGCGATGAGGATTCGCTGGAGCGAGAGGAGAAAGAACGCAATGGCGAAGTATCCGAACAGGTGATCGCGGCTCTCACGCCAGAATCGCAGGAAGAAAAGACCGGCGACCGCGTACGCCATGACGAGAACCCACGACAGAAACTGTACGAGAA
>JBAVBF010000309.1:0-4986 GCA_049586115.1 Thermoanaerobaculia bacterium
GGCGGATGCAGTCGGGACGACCGCACTACGCTTGCCGTCGTGTCACCCGCCACACGCCCCACGCGCTGACCACCGTCCAGCTCCCCTCCAGCAGGATGAAGCCGTACTGCCGCGCCGCCACCGCAGCCGTTGCCAAACAGAATCCGCCGATCAGATTCAACATCTGATACGTTTTCGTCTCCGCTTCGAGGCGCTGGAACTGCTGCGCGGCAAACGCGGTGAGAATCAAAATCGCTCCAACAATCGATACGACCTGGAAGATCATGATGAGAAGACTCGCTCTCTCTGTTTTCGTTTTGACCGTTGCTCTTATCAGTGCGGTCGCATCGCAGGCCCAAACCGCCATCCCGGCGCCTGACGAATTTCTCGGCTACACGCTCGGCGACCGCTTCACGCCGCACGCGCGCATCCTCGACTACTTCCACCTGCTGACGACGCGGTCGAATCTGATCACGATGCAGCAGTTCGGCGAAACGTACGAGCATCGCCCGCTGATGCTGGCCGTGATCACGTCGCCGAAGAACCGCGCCGCGCTCGATTCCATCCGCGCGAACGTGGCCGCGCTCACCGATCCGAATGCGACCACACAAACGCGCGCGAACGAGATCGCCAAGAATACGCCCGCCATCGCCTGGCTCGCCTTCGGCGTGCACGGCAACGAGTCGTCATCCGCGGAAGTGTCGATGGAAGTGGCGCACACGCTGCTCACCGATCCGAATTCGGCGCCGCTGCTCGATAATCTGGTCATCCTCATCGATCCGCTGCTCAATCCCGACGGCCGCGAACGCTACATCTCCTGGTTCATCCGCACGCGCGGCGAGGAAGCCGATCCGAATCCCGACGCCTTCGAGCACAACGAGCCGTGGCCCGGCGGACGCTTCAATCATTACCTGATCGACATGAACCGCGACTGGGCCTGGTCGTCGCAGCGTGAGGTGCGCGCGCGCGTGGCCGAGTACCGCAAGTGGAATCCGCAGGTCTTCGTCGACTTCCACGAGATGGGCTACCAGTCGTCGTACTTCTTCCCGCCCGACGCACGGCCGGTCAACGCGAACCTGCCGAAGGACGTCGACACGTGGCTGGAAAAATTCGGCCGCGCCGACGCCGACGCCTTCACGAAAAAAGGGTGGACGTTCTTCACCGGCGAAGAGTTCGACCTTTTCTATCCCGGCTACGGCGACTCATGGCCGGCGCTGCACGGCGCGATCGGAATGACGTACGAAGTGGCCGGCCACAGCCGCGCCGGAACGTCCATCACGCGCGACGACGCGACGGTCTACACGCTGGCCGACCGCATCGCCCGCCACTACACGACCGCCATGGCCACGCTGCGCACGGCGTCGGAAAATCGCGAAGGACTGCTGCAGTACACCTACGAAATGATGCGCAAGCAGGTGGCGTCGGGATCGAACATCTACCTGCTGCAACCCGACTCGCCGAATTTCCGGCCGCTGATCGAGATGCTGGATCGCCAGTCGATCGCCATGTCGCAGCTCGCGGCGCCGCTGACGATCAAGGCCTCGCGCATCGACAGCGATACCGCCGATACGCATCTCTTCCCGGCCGGGACAGTGGTCATCAACACGCGCCAGCCGCTCGGCGGACTTGCGCAAACTCTGCTGGAACGCTCGCCGCTCTTCACGAAGGGTTATGTCGAAGAACAGCAGAAGCGCGCCCACGCCGACGAGCCGGACGAGTTCTACGACCTCACCTCGTGGTCGCTGCCGCTGGCGATGAACGTCGATACGTACGTGACCGCCGCGCCGATCACGGCGGAAATGCATCCGTACGCCGCGCCTCCCCAGCCGGCGTTTCGCGCCGCGCGCTACGGCTACGTCATCGACGGCGGCGATCCGAACGTCTACCGCGCCGCCGGCCGCATGCTGCGCGACGGCATCCGCTTCAACGTCAGCGAAGACGTGATCAACGTGAACGATCGCAACTTCGCGCGCGGCTCGGTGGTCGTACTCAAAGGCAACAACAAGCCCGATCTCGATGCGTCGCTGGAACGCGCCATTCGCGACACGGGAGCCGCGGCGACGCCGATCGATTCGGGCTGGACCGGCGCGACCAGCTTCGGCTCGTCGAAGATTCACTTCATCAAGGATCCGCGCATCGCGCTCGTCGGCGGACCGCGCGTCAATGCCACGTCGTACGGCATGCTCTGGCACACGCTCGACGTCGACACACCGCTGCCGCACACGAACCTTTCCGTCGAGTCGCTGCGCAACACCGACCTGTCCAAGTACGGCGTGATCGTCCTTCCCGATGGCGACTACGGCGACCGCTTCGGCAAGAACGCCGAGAAGCTGAAGTCGTGGCTCAACGGCGGCGGCACGCTGGTGGTCGTCAAGGGCGCCAGCAGTTTCCTGCGTGAAAAAGACGTCGACATCTCCAAGCTCAAGCCGTGGGAAGCGCCGAAGAAGAAGGACGACGACAAGGACAAATCGCCGTCCACGCCCGAGCTGTACAACGACTACCGCGTCCCCGGCGCGACCTTCCGCACGGTGATGAACGACCGCTCGTACCTGACCTTCGGCGTCCCGCGCAGTCCGAACGTGCTCATCGAAGGGTCGGCCGCGTTCCTCCCGGTCAGCCACGCCGTCGACAACATCGTCACGATCGCGAAGGAGAAGCCGCTCGTGGCCGGCGTGGCCTGGAACGAATCGATCGACCGGCTGAAAGGGTCGATCTACCTCGTCAGCGAACCATACGGACGCGGCCAGGTCATCACCTTCGCCGACGACCCGCACTTCCGACTGTTCTGGCGCGGCACGCTGCCGCTGTTCCTGAACGCGGTGCTGTATTCGCCGAGTTTTCCGCGGGATTGATGTGGCACAGACACTCCTGTCTGTGCTGTTTTTTTCGACGCCGGATAGCGTCGCGACGGTCATCAACGTGCTCGCGCGACGTTGCGGGTAAGCGCGAACCCGACCCGGATGGCGTCTCGTACACCATCCGGCGACGAGTCCGCGGCACGTCAAGAGTCGTGCGAGCACGTTGCGAACTCTCGAGCCTCACCAGCACAGACAAGAGTGTCTGTGCCACACAGTCACACCTTGAATAGCTGCCGCCGCCGATTCATCCGGTCCATGGCGCCCCAAGCGTATTTGTACTCCTCGGCGCCGCGCAGAAAATCGAAGGCGGTGGCACCGTCGCGGACGGCTTGTTCGACGGCGTGGGCGACGAGGATCGTGCCGATGCTCAATTTTTCGAGGGACGGATCGTAGCCGCTGAGGTAGTAGTAGACGATGCCGTTCAGGGCGAAGCCGTAGAAGACGGCGACGATGCGATCGTTGATCCGCGTCGCATACATCCGCAGCATGCCGGCGTCGAGCATGCGCCGCGCGGCGTCGCGATGAAACGCCTGGCTGGCGTCATCCGCGAGGACGCCGGGCAGATCGCGGCGTTTCCAACGCGCGGCATGGAGCTCGAAAAGGGCGGTCAGCAGATCATCGAGCGTGTCCGGAGTCGGCGTTTCGATGCGCACTTCGCCCGTGCGCTCCAGCGCGCGGCGGTAGTAGCGAAGCTTTTTCTGAAAGTGAGTCGAGCCGAGGGTTTCGAAGGCACCGGTGAGGGGAAGGACGGGACACGCTTCCTGATCCTCCACGTTCTCGGAAAAACCGTCCGGCAGCGCGACGGCCAGCATCGACGACGACGGCTGCAGTTGCTGCAGATCCCAGAGCTGGCAATTGAGTTTCGACATCTCATCGATGACGAGCGACGCGTCGCCGATGACGTCGAGGTAGTCGCTGATGCCGGTGCCGAGGAACATGCCGAGCGATTCGTCGGATTCGTCGTCGCGCAGGATGTAGAGCGGGGCGATGGCGTCGATGCGATCGCCTTCGCGCGAGACGATGACCGTAAGATCGTTCGATCCGAAGTTGCGCCACCACGGGAGGAGCCACATGGGGGTCTGGAAGGGGGTGACGTCCGTTTTTTTGCAGAGCGCGATCCAGTCGGCTTCTAGCGATTGGAGCGCTTCGAGTTCGGTGATTACTTCGATCATGAGCGGCGGATTCTAAAGGGATACGGTTCACGCGGAGCACGCAGAGAGGCGGAGCGGTTTTTCTCCGTCTTTCTCCGCCTCCCCGCGAGCCCCGCGTGAAACCGTTCTACTCTTCTCCTCTCAATGGATCTCGTCACCATCGACACCCCCCACCTCCACATCGAAGGCCAATCCCGCGCCGGCCACGAAACCTGGTTTCGCGTTCGCGAGCTGAACGCGGCTTTCGACATCGGCCGCTGTCCCGATCAGCTCATCGGCACCTCGGACATCTTCGTCACGCACGCTCATCTCGATCACGCCGTCGGCATTCCGTTCTATGCGGGGCAGCGGCAGTTGCATCGGATGACCGGCGGACGCGTGTACGTGCCGGCGGATGCGGCCGCGGGGATGCGCGAGATCATGACGATCTACGAGCGGATCACCGGCGCAACGTTCGATGACGTCGAGGTCATCGGACTCGCGGTTGGTGACGTCGTGCGGCTCGGAAGAACGCACGAGGTTCGCGTGCATCGCGCCACGCATCGTGTCGCCGCGAACGCGTACGAAGTCATCGAGCTGCGGCATCGGCTGCGCGACGAATTCGCCGGGCGCGATGAGCACGAGATCCTCGAACTGCGGCGGAGCGGCGTGAGCGTGACCGAGGAGTGGCGGCGGTCGATGCTGTTCTACACGGGCGATACCGATCGCGGGATTCTTGAACAGAATAACGGTAAGAACGATGCGCTGTTTAAATCCGAGGTGCTCATGATCGAGTGCTCGTTCATCACGACCGGGCATGAAGAGCGGGCCGCGAAGTACCGGCACATCCACTTCGACGACATCGCCGCGTTCGCGGACCGTTTCGAAAACGAAACGATCGTGCTGACGCACTTCAGCAGGCGGTATTCTCGCGGCGTGATTCATGACGAGATTCGCCGGCGCTGTCCGGCGGTGCTGCGCGATCGGATCCGGCTGGCGCTGCCGGAGCCGTATCAGAG
>JBAVBF010000310.1:0-2865 GCA_049586115.1 Thermoanaerobaculia bacterium
GAGTATCTGCATTGACCTGTCATCCTGAGCCGCCGAAGCTTGCATCGGCGAAGCCGAGGCAGCGCAGGACGGCCGAAGGACCCCCAGCTGCTAACCCGTTTTCGAATCGCGCGACACGAATGTCGCGCCCGCCCCGGGCTACCGGCTGGGGGTCCTTCGACCGTCCTGCGCCGCGTCGCCTTCGGCTACGCGGCTCCGGCGGCTCAGAATGACAGCCGCCGGCCGCCGTGGGCGGATTACTTCGCGTCGTTCTTTTTCTTCGCAGCCGGATGCGCGGCCGTGGCCGCGGCGATCTCCGCCTTCTTCGCGCGATCCTTCTCGCGCTGCGCGGTACGGCGGCGCGACTCGATCGAGGCGCGCGCTTTTTCTCCATTGATCTTTGACATGAAATCCTCCGCGCGCACCTTACCAGTTATTTCTTCGCTTGCAGAGCGTCGAGGTCGGCCAGCACCTCGTCGCTGTGCGTGGCCGGCTTCGCTTTCAGATAAACCTTGCGGATCACGCCGTGCGGATCGATGAGGAACGTGTTGCGCGCCGCGTACGTCGTTCCGTCGTGCAGCATCACCGAGCCGTAGTTCGTGGCCACACTGTGCTCTGACGTGTCGGCGAGGACTTTGAAACTCAGCCCCTCTTTCGTGCAGAAGCCTTTGTGCGAATCGACGTTGTCTTCGCTGACGCCGACGATGACCGCGTTCTTCGCCTCGTACTTGGCCAGGTCGCGCTGGAAGTTGTGCGCTTCGAGCGTGCATCCCGAGGTGAAGTCTTTCGGGTAGAAGTAGAGGACGACCCACTTGCCCTTGAATTGATCGAGCGAAACGGACGGTGAGTCCTGACTCGGCAGGTTGAACTTCGGCGCCGCGGTTCCCTCGGCCGGCGGAGCGGGCGCGGGGACGTCGGCAGCAAACGATGCGGTAGCGAGCAGCAAAGCAGCGGCGAGATTGGCAATCGTTTTCATGTGAATAGCTCCTCGGCGCGTTTTAGCACATCGTCTACGCGTTCGCTGAAAACGCTACAGTTACGTCATGAAGACTCCCGACTACGGCGTCGATGCGCCCGGCGTGATCCGCAATCTGCTGCTCGTGACCGCGGCGGGATTTCTGATCTGGATCACCGCGCGACTGGGCTGGTGGTCCGGCAACCTCGGAGGCGGCGGCGTGATTCTTCCGCTCTCGCACATCGCGCCGTGGCCCGCCGCGAGCTGTTTCCTGATGGCGCTCTGGATGCTGTACGACAGCAAGATCGGCAAGATGCGGACGCGCGAGCAGCTACTCGACAATCATCGCTGGACGGGAAGCGAACGCGTGCTCGACGTCGGCTGCGGACGCGGCCTGATGCTGGTCGGCGCAGCGAAGCGACTGACGACGGGCACCGCCTCAGGCATCGATCTCTGGCAGGCCGAGGATCTGTCGGGCAATCGCCCCGAGGCGACGATGCAGAACGCGGAAGCGGAGGGCGTGGCCGATCGCGTCGACGTGCAGACCGCAGACATGCGCAAGATTCCGTTCCCCGACGCGACCTTCGACGTGATCGTCTCCTGCTCCGCCATCCACAACATCTACGACGCCGCCGGACGCCGGCAAGCCATCGGCGAGATCGCGCGGGTGCTCAAACCGGGCGGCGAAGCGATCATCGACGACATCCGCCACGGCCGCGAATACGCGGAGAGTTTCGCCGCCTACGGCTGCCCGTCGCGCTCGGTCGGATCGGCAATCGCCTCGATCTTCCTCGCCATCGTGACCTTCGGCTCGCTCCGCCCCGCCACCCTCCTCGCGCGCAAGTTAACTTAGCGGTTTCGAAGCTCGCGGCTGGAGCGCTGGCGTCCTCGCCGGCTGGCACGGCTGCGTCTCGCTGCCGAACCGGCATACCCCCGAATGTCGCTGGTAACACAGCACCCGCGCAAGCCTCCCATTCGGCGGCGGGACGCCGCCGGTCCAGCTGGCGAGGACGCCAGCGTTCCGGCCGCGCAATGCTTAAGTTAAGGCCATTGGGCTGGCTCGGCTGCGTCCCGCTGCCGAGCCGGCAAACACTCGAATGTCGCTGGTAACCCAACGCCTGTGCAAGCCTCCCATTCGGCGGCGGGACGCAGCCGGTCCAGCCGGCGAGACGCCAGCGTTCCGACTCGCGAGACGTTTGACGACTACGTACGCAATCCCGTACGATCGCATCACCATGAAGACCATGACCGCCAGTGAAGCGCGGACGAATCTCTACAAACTGATCGACGAAACCGCTGTCACGAGCGAGCCGGTGCAGATCACCGGCAAACGCGCCGATGCCGTCCTCGTCTCGATGGACGACTGGCGCGCCATTCAGGAAACGCTTTATCTCCTATCGATCCCCGGAATGCGCGCGTCTATCCGCAAGGGATTGGCCACGCCGGTCAAGGAGTGCCTGGAGTCGCTCGACTGGTGAGCGCGTGGCGGATCGTCTTCACCCCGCAGGCCGCGAAAGACGCAAAGAAGCTAAGCCGCTCCGGACTCAAGCCCAAAGCCGAAGCCCTCCTCGCAATCCTCCGCATCGATCCCTTCCAATCGCCCCCTCCGTTCGAGAAACTCCTCGGCGATCTCGCCGGCGCCTTCTCGCGCCGCATCAACATCCACCACCGCCTCGTCTACCAGGTTCTCCGCCGCGAACGCATCGTGAAGGTCATCCGGATGTGGACTCACTACGAGTGAGGGATGGTTCTCTCCGCGTTTCTCCGCCTCTCCGCGCCCTCCGCGTGAACCGTCCCCTAAGGGCCAGTTCAGCGCCCGAGCAAATCCCGGGATAGCCGCCGATAACGACGCGCTCTGGTTCGCGCCGAAGGGTCGTATGAATATCAGACGCCCCTGATATTCACGCGACGGCCTCACCCGTTACCGCAAC
>JBAVBF010000311.1:0-3369 GCA_049586115.1 Thermoanaerobaculia bacterium
CCTCTTCACGGTCCGAGCAACCATTCATGCCTTTCCGTGACGATCCTTTCTTCGGCGTCGCAACTTTTTGAAGAGACGATCCTCGTATTTGGGATCACGAATTGACTTCGCGAACGATTCACGCAAACGAGCGATCGCATCCGTTATCTGCGGCACGGTCTTCTCGCCGAGAGTTGCGCCTTGGAAGATAGCTTCGCCAAATTCGTGGTCATTGAAGACTCGATGCCACAGGTTCACTTCGTCTTCTGTAGGTGAGTCCCGAACTGTATCCGGCGCTCTCGCCAGCAGCCGCCGCACCTCGTCCGCCGCGGCGCCTTTGGTGGAGTTGGAGTTGTGGTGACCCGAGTCCTCGTGTTGACGTTGCCGCGGGCCCTTCTCCTGAGCCATAGGTGAGGGGTAGTGTCATCACACGGTACGCCCGAGCAGCGATCGCGGCAAGGACGGTCCCCCCCTTGTCGCAATCGGCGTCTCCAACTCTCGACAGCACTCCGTGAGAACTATGGTCCCAGCCCGGATACGACATCGCGCTATCGATACACGAAATCGCAAGTAACTAACTCGGGAAGAGTGACCGCTCGTAGCTGCGAAAAACACGACGCCTTCCGTCTACAAAAAAGGGCCGAGGAGCGTGCCGACGGCGGGCTCCTGCGATCGACTACTTTTTGGCGGTGCGTCGGTTCCGGGGGGTAGGGAAATGTCCGGCTTCGTCACTCCCTAGGATGAGGTCCCAAATTTCCTTTCACCGCGGCTACAAACGGGCGGCGCTCTCCTCGCGTCCACGGGAGGAGTTGATTGATGAGCGTCGCACAACGTACCGGAGCACGCTCTGGGAGATCCACCCAATCACCAAGATCGAAGTCTGAGATACCGACACGCAGAAGTGGGTGGACCTCGACAACGTGACACCCGACCAAGGCAGCGCGTCCGCTGCGATTCTCACGCGGCGCGCAGCACGAAAGAACGGCGCGTGGATGCCGAGCGACAGCCGGTCAGGTTCCGTTGCGCCTGCTGCGGCGCGGATCTCCCGCCATGGTTCGACCGCTCGGAGCGGCTCTTCGACGTTGCTTCTTTCGCGCGCTGGTTCGAGAGCCGTGCGGGACTTCCGTGCTGACGCCACGGTGGAATGGCAACGTTAGTGACCCTCTATTATGAATAAGGAGGTCTTCATGAAACGGATTGGTACTCGCAATACGGACGATCTGCGTCGCCGCGATCAGGCGCGTATGGTGCGCAACTGGACGGTGCGCGACCTCATCGCCGTCCTCGACGCCGAAGGTATCCGTCGTGGCTACGTCGTGTACGAGAACGGTGAGATCATCGTGTCGCACAAGGCGTTGAAGCCGATCCGCTCGTTCTTTGAGTTGTCGCACGACTTCGGCGCCCACGAGGCGGTCTTTATCGGGCGCGATCCTCAATTCGAGACGATCTTCACCGCCTTCGTTCATGACACGCGCCGCGGACTCTCGCAGGGAGGCCTGCGGCTGCAGAATTACCCGAACGTGGCGGAACTTCTCACGGACGGGCTGCGCCTCTCGCAGGGGATGACGCGCAAGAACGCGCTCGCGGGATTGAACTGGGGCGGTGGCAAGGGAATCATTCAGGCCATCCCCGGTCTGCCGCTACCCGCGAAAGATCAGCCGTATCCCGAGGAGCGGCGCGCGCTGTTTCATGCCTACGGCCGCTTCGTCGCATCGCTCGGCGGCGTCTACTACACCGCCGAGGACATGGCGACGTACACGCCGGACATGGATGCCATTCTCAGTCAGAACCGCTTCACCACCTGCATCTCGAAGGCGATCGGCGGCAGCGGTAACCCGTCGGCACACACGGCGCGCGGCGTCTTTCGCGCCATGCTCGCGGCGCGTCGCGCGACCACCGGTTCCGAGGATCTGCGTGGCGTGCGCGTGTCAGTGCAGGGGGCCGGCAACGTAGGGTTTCCGCTGGTCAGGATGCTTCACGATGCTGGTTGCAGGCTCGGCGTGACCGACTTTTCCGACGCCGTGCGCGACAAAGTGCGGAGCACATTCCCCGACGTCACGGTCATCGATGACCTCGATGCGATCTACGACATCAAGGCGGACATCTTCTCGCCGTGCGCGCGCACACCGCTGACGAAGGAGACGATCGGGAGGCTGCACGACGCGGAAGTGCGGATGGTCTGCGGGGCCGCGAACAATCAGCTCACCAATCCCGAAGAAGACGCCGAGACCCTCGCGGCGATGAACATCACGTACGTCCCCGACTTCCTCTGCAACCGGATGGGCATCGTCAACTGCGCCGACGAATGGCGCGGCTATCTCGAGGACGATGTCCGGCTCGCTGCCGAGCAGGTCTACCCCGACACCCTGCGCGTCATGCGTCAGGCCGGGCGGCTGCACATCTCTACCGCGCGCGCCGCCGACATGCTGGCCGACGTCGCCGCCGCGGAAGTGCATCCACTCATCGGTCATCGCGGACGGCGCATAGTCGACCATCTGATCCAGACGCGCTGGGCCTCCGAGCCCGTGGAGAGGACCGACGGCACGCGTCGCGTCTTCGTGCCGCAGGCAGACGAGCCGAGCGTGCATCGCGCCGCGATCGCCGCGGGCGCATTCACTGGAGGTCCCGCGTCCGTCGCGGCGATGCCGGTGTCGACCGCGTTCGCGCCGAATCTCGCAGGCTTCCTCTCGCCGCTTCTCGCCGACGTTGAGGCGCGCTTCCGCTCCGAAAAGCCGCGCCGCATTATGGGCGTCGACCCGGCCGGCTCCGCGCTGCAGAACGCGGTCGAGCAGGCGCTCCCCTACGAGCGCGACGACACGTCGCGCGAGCATCTGATCCTCCACTGCCACGACCGGCATTCGAAGAACGACGTGCTGATCCGCGCGCAGCTTGAGCGGCTCGGCGTCGGCTACGACCCGAACGGCTGGCTCGATCCGATGGCGGGCGATCATCCCGCGGTCGTCCAACGGCTCTTCGACCGGCTCCTCGCCGCCGGTCTTGTACGAGAGGACACGCGCCTCGGATACCGCTGCCCCGAGTGCAACACTAACCTCGTCGCCAGCGACGTCGAACGCAAGGAGCGGCAACAGGTCGAGGTCTTCTTCGTCCGCTGCAAGGTCGAGGACCGCGAAATCGAAGCGCGCGTCGCGCGCGTCGAGTACATACCGCACGCGGTCGGCATTGCCGTCCGTCAGGAGAACCTCGGCGGCAAGCAGGCGAGCATTCCGGGCCGCGCCGGCGCGGTGCCGGTCATCTTTGACAAGGCGATGAACGTTGACGCGGAGTTGATCGTGCCGTCTGGGATCGAGCAGCACAGTCGGTTCGCGCGCACACACAAGCTCGCGCGCGGGTCGCGTATCTATGACCAGCGCGAGGTGCTGATGCCAGACG
>JBAVBF010000312.1:0-7209 GCA_049586115.1 Thermoanaerobaculia bacterium
ATCCTCGAACGCAAACGCGACCTCGCCCTCCTCCGGGTCCTTGGCATGTCCATCGCCGAAGTCCGCCGCATGCTGGTCCTCGAATCGTCTGTCCTGGGCCTGACCTCGACAGCCGCCGGCCTGGCAATGGGCTACGTCCTCTCCTGGATCCTCATCTACGTAATCAACAAACAATCCTTCGGCTGGACAATCGCGTTCCACACGCCCGTGCGTTTGATCGCGGCGTCGCTGGCGGTGACGTTCATTGCGTCGATACTGGCGGGACTGGTGCCGTCGCGATTAGCGCGACGCATCGATCTCGCGAGTGCAATGAAGGCGGAGTAGAGATGGAACCGGATGGGTAGGGATTGTCTGCGCCTGAACACTCCGCGGGCGAGACGCCCGCGTTCCCAGGAACTACTTCCGCGAAGCACGCGCGGGCCGACCAGGTTGCCGACAAGTCTCGCTGCTAGCCTAGAATCGCGGGTTCGTAGCGGACCGAAGCCGCTCAACTTGAAACGTAGACGCCGAGGAGACATCGTGACGGTCAAGCGTATGGACAACGTCGGCATCGTGGTCGAAGACCTCGACGCCGCGATTGAGTTCTTTATCGAGCTTGGGCTCGAGCTCGAGGGGCGCGCTCCAATCGAAGGAGCGTGGGCAGATGGCGTCACTGGATTGCGCGGCATGCGCGTCGAGATTGCCATGATGCGTACGCCGGACGGTCACGGCCGGCTCGAGATGTCTCGATTCCTCGCGCCGCGCGTGGTCGCCGATCATCGCAACGCGCCAGTGAACGCCCTCGGATACCTGCGCGTCATGTTCGCCGTGGACGACATCGACGATACGCTCGCCCGGCTCGGTAAACGGGGCGCAGAGCTCGTCGGCGAGGTGGTCCAGTATGAAAACGCGTACCGGCTCTGCTACCTCCGAGGCCCCGAAGGGATTCTCATCGGGCTTGCGCAAGAGCTTCGGGCGCCAGACTCTCCGATGAACAAATGAAATCGGAAGACCGGTGGTCGTACACTTTGTTCGCCGAAACATGCCGCCGGCAAGTCGCGGCCCTTTGAACCATCACACCTCACCGGAGTTCTGAGAGGCATTCGATCGTCTTCCGAGTGAGTGCGACGCATGAGATGTGAACGGAACGGCCCGACGTGTGCCGCGCGCGTGTTGCCTCCTTCATCGCGAAGCATTGAAGGCAGAATCATTACGAGCGAGCAGGAGAAACCATGAAGCGCACGTGGACGATCATTGGCGTTAGCGATGTGCCGGTCAGTTGCAAGTGGTATCAGGCCTTACTCGGCGTGCCGGAGACGCCGCCCGCTCATGACTACTTCGGTCAGATCGTTGATGCGGATGGAACGGTCCTGCTGTGCCTTCATGCGTGGGGCGAGCATGACCATCCGTCCCTGACGAGTCCCGACCGCGCGCAGCCGGGCAACGGCCTGCTTTTGTTTTTTCGTGTCGATGATTTCGACGTGGCGTTGGCAAGGGCCCGCGCTCTCGTTCCGCGCTTTCAGGAAGAGCCCGAGATGAACCCGAGCACGGGCACGATGGAGTTCTCGCTCCGCGATCCCGACGGGTACTACGTCACGATCAACGCACTCGCCGCGGATTAGTGGACGGCTGCGGATCACGCTCCGTATTCAGGTCGTGAAACGAACTCTTCTCCTCGCTGTCGCGTCACTGCTCGTCGCTGGAAGTGCGCTTGCCTTCGTCCCCCTTTTCCCTCTGCGCGAAGTGACTGTTCCGGTTGGCGAGCGAGTCGACGTACCGGTCCACGCCGCGTGGAGCGGCCTCGATACCTCGTTCAACTTCTATCACTGGGAGTTCATCAGCGCGGACGAGCGCATTGCCAGGGTTGAAGGCGTGCTACAGAGTCCCGCCTCCGATGGAACCATCAGCATCACCGGCGTCGAACCGGGCGATACCTCGGTGCTGCTCGCTCAGCGTGGCGACTGGTCATGGCTGACCATCCATGTCGTTTGTGGAGTTGAACCGCCCGTCATTCCGGCGAAGCCGGTCATCGCGTCGATCCAGGGCCAGCTGGTTTCGATCCAAGCGATCACACCAGCCGCGTCTCGCGCGACGTTCCAGTGGTACGCCGGCCGAATCGGTGACGACTCTCATCCGATTGCTGGCGGGCCGGAACTGCGTCTGCTCACCGAAACGGCGGGCACAACGTACGTATGGGTGATGGCCCGCACTTCCTGTTCGACGAGCATGGCCGAGGTCCGCGTCGACGTCGCACCGATCCGCCGGCGAAGCGCAGGACGTTAGGAATGCCTTACTCCTCCACGAATCGATAGCTCGCGTGGCTGTCGTAGTCGATGCCGTGTTTCGCTTTCAGCTTCTGGATGTAGTTGAGATCGGATTTCGTATGCGGGCCGGCGCCGTCGTTGGTGTGGAGCAGGATTTCTTCGAGGCAGCTGGTCAGCGACATCCGCTTGTGCGCGGCGAGATCGTTCAGGAGCGCGGCCAGGCGCTTTTCGAGGCGGACCGGGACATCGACTCGCTCGATCGTCAACGGCGGTTCCGTGTTCTGCAGACGCTGGCCGAAGATGAGGAAGTTTCCGTCGAGATCGCGGACGGTGTACTCGTGAAAGTTCCACGGCTTGTCGGACGGCTCTTCGACGACTTCCACGCCGTTCGCACGCTGGAACTCGTACAGCTCATCTGCGTCGCCGATCACGAAAAAGACGACTGCGCCATTCGGATCGGGAGTGCGTTGGCGCAGGAAAATCTGCACGTCGCCGAGGTTCACGCCGGCGAAGTTGGGAGGTTCGCCCCAGGTGAACGCGAGCGAGAAACCGAGCTTGTTCGTGTAGAAATCGACGGCCGCGGCGATGTCGCGGACCGCGATACCGGCATGGTGTTGTTCGCAATCGACGTCGGGTTTCATGTGCGATTACGGATGCAGAGCGGCGTGGATCAACGACGCGAGACGCGTGCCCGCCTGCTCCAGACGCAACTCGACGTCGTCGGCAAACTCGTCCTGGTAGGACTTCGTCAGCACGCGGCCGGGGACTGTCAACGCCGCGCAGTCTGCATCGCAGCTTGTCCTCTTGCAGTATTTGACGTCGGGACTCGTCGTGATGTCGTACGACTCCTGCGCCCATTGCAGCGGCTTCGAGGTCAGCCACGCCGTTCTCTGCGCGTTGGTGATCGTCGCGTGGAGCGTGTCGGCGAACGCCAGCACGTCGGGGCCGGGAAGATCTTTTCGAATGATCCCGCTGTCCCACACCGAGTGCAGGTTCAGCGTCGCGTCGGGTTTGTCGGGGATTTGCGGGATGGGATAGAAGCCGCCGGTGACCGGCTGGACCAGATTTCCTCCCTGGTCCTTCTCGTAGCTGATGTGCAGCGGCTGATGGATATCGCCGACCCAATGCCCGAGGAAGATGAGCGCCTCGGCACGATCCTGATCGTTGGCGGCCGTCTGCAGATCGTGCGAGTGTTTCTCGATTGCGAAGACGACGCAGTTGTTGGCGCAAGCGCTCGCCGGGATGTGCTTCACGGAACGATCGACGTTGAGGAAATGCCAGGCGTTGAACGGCTCGAAGTGAATCCACGGACTGGCCGTGTCGCCTTTCTTTCTCGCATCGACCGCTTTCGAGCGCGCGACGTCGGGAAAGATGCAGGCATCGGGGTAGCCATCGATCTTGAGATCGCTGTCCGGCGGCGTTTTGTATGCCTTCGTCAGCCGCTCGACCTCCTGCTGATCTTCGGCCGACAGCGACTGGAACGCGATCCGGCAGACGATGCGGTGTCCATCCCGCCCCCACGCGAACACGCTGGATGCAGAAACGGTGATCAGAAAAAAGACGGCCAGAGCTTTGCGCATGAGCGCCTCCCCATTTCGATTTCATGACAGCGGGTCTCTACATCACTCGATCGTGTACTCGCTCTGCACCAATCCGCCGTTGAATGATTTTGTGGCCACGTGCGTGAGAGGAACGTCGCGCGACAACGGTCCGAAGAGCGGGACGCCGCTGCCGAGTAGCACGGGGATGCGCGTGATCATCATTCGCTGGATCAATCCTGCTTCGAGAAAGCGCTGAATCGTGACGCCGCCGTCGACGTAGGCGTGCTTGATACCGCGCTGCTCCAGTGCCGCGACGACGTCGCGCGGATCGCCCGACAGGAACTCGCAGTTCGCGCCTTCGGGCGCTTTCAGTTCTTTCGTACTCAGCACGACCACCGGCGTCTTCCCATAGGCCCATCCGCCGAAGGAGAGCACCGTTTCGAAGGTCTTGCGGCCGATGACGATCGCGTCGACCGAGGCGATGAACTCGTCGTAGCCGTGCGGCTCAGGATTTTCGGGCAGCCAGTCGATCGCACCGTCCTCGCGGGCGATGAAGCCGTCGAGGCTTGTGGCGATGAAGACGGACGCCTTCATGACTTCGTGTCGGCGATCCACGCGATGATGACGCCGATGAGGAGACCCACGGCGAGGCCGCCGAGGAAATCGGCCGTGTCCGTCGGGATACCGACCTGCGGCACGAACCGCGCAGCCGCTGCAACGAGGAACGCGAGGATGGTCAGGACCAGGAAGATGGTCGTTCTGCGGCTCATGTTCTACGACTCCACGGTTCGATAGGCGAGGAACCACGGCTCGCGGCGTCCGAACTTCGTGGCCAGCGCGGTACCGATTCCGAAGACCGAGGTCAGCGACCAGACGATCAGGCCGACGATCGGAATCAGGCGGATCGCGCCGAGGACGACGACTCCGATGACGACCATGGCCAGATCGCCGCGCAGCCACTTGCGGCCGGCCAGCTGTTCGCGACTGCGCGATCCGGCGATGAACGTTCCGACGGCGTGAAAGACGGCGACCATGCCGTAGATCTTCGTCAGAATCGCGAACACGCCGAGGGCGAAGAGCAGCGGCACGCCTACGTGATACGGGATCAGGTAACTCACCACGATCGCCGTGAGCGCGAAGCTGGTCACGGCCACCAGGCCGAGTGCGAAACAGTGCAGCGCGCTGGCGCGCATCTCGACCGAGGAGTAGCGGATCTCGCGGCCGCTGAGCAGCGTCAGCGCGACCGCCGCGAACATCCACACGGCCAGCAGCGCGACGGTAACCGCGGTCTTCTGCAACATCGTCGTCGCGTCGGCGAATGTCTGCGGCGTATGGATGTCGGATCCGAACGGCGCGGCCATCATCGCCGTGACGAGCGAGGCGGCGACGACGGTCAGCGGCACAAACAGCCGCAGCGTCCTACGCATCGATCCCCCTCGGCGCACGCCGCAGCAGGGCGATCAGCAATCCATTGACGATGACGAATGCCGCGCCGAACGCGAGCTGCGCGCCGAACGACGCGGAACGCAAAGAAGTCGCCGCGCGATTCAGCTGCGTGCGGATCGCTTCCATCGACGTCAATGAGCCTTCGACGACGTGCAGCGGCGACATGCCGGCAGCATCCAAAAGCGCAAGCGCGACGATCGCGACGACCGCCGCGGTACCGAGCACCAGCGGCCATGCACGATGCGACGAACCTTCCCACGGCGCGAGCGGCAATGCGTCCAGGTCGATCGAGGGCGGTGCGATGTCCGACTTCTCCGCCAGCGCGATCGCCTCGGCATTGCACTTCGCGCACGTCCGCAGATGCGCGGCGTTCGCCTCGGGATCTTCGAGATATCGCTGGCAGGCTTCTTCCGTCATAGCGGTTCCACGAATTCTTCGAGCTCGACCTTCAGCAGGTTGCGAGCCCGAAAGAGTTTGTTCTTCACAGTGCCAAGGGGCAACTTCTTCATCGAAGCGATCTCTTCGTAGGATAGCTCGGCGAAGTGGCGGAGTTGAATCAGCTCGCGATAGTCGGATGGCAGATTCTTCACCGCCGAGTCGATGGCGTCGGCGAGTTGCTTGTTGTTCAACGCGCGGTACGGCGACACACCCGTGTCGGCGAACTCGCGCTCTTTGGTGTCGTCCTCGCCCGGCTTCGGCGCGATCGAGACTTCGTTCACGCTCTTCTTGCGCAGAGCATCGATGGCGCTGTTCTGCGCGATGCGGAAGAGCCACGTCGAGAACTGGTATTTCGGGTCGTAACGATCGAGGGCGACGTAAACCTTCACGAAGATTTCCTGGGCAAGATCGTGAGCATCTTCATAGCGATGCGTGATCCGATACACGTAGTTGATGATGCGCTTTTCGTAGCGCTTCACCAGCTCTGTGAACCGGTCTCGGTCGCCCTCGAGGATGCGCGCCACCAGGGTGCGGTCGTCGAGCTGCTCACGTTCAGCCATTCGTGGTTACGGTTTCCGCGGTCGAAAGTTTTTCGGCCGGCACGGCCGGCGGCGTCAGTTGCCCAGGGTTCATCGGCCGTATCGCAAGCAATATACAGTCGTGCGAGATACTTCGGCCGATGATCGCGATCCGCAATCTGACCAAGCGCTACGGTGACTTCACCGCGGTAGACGATATCTCGCTCGATGTGGCCCGCGGCGAGATTTTCGGCTTCCTCGGGCCGAACGGTGCCGGCAAGACGACCACGATCCGGATTCTGGCCGGACTGTCGCTGCCGACCTCGGGCTCGGTCCGCATCAATGGTTTGGATGTGACGAACGAGGGGGTGCGCGTCAAAGCGACGACCGGCTACATCCCTTACCGGCCGTATCTCTACGAAAAGCTGACCGGCCGTGAGCTGCTGCAGTTCGTGACGAACCTCTACGGGCGCGAATGGCGCGATTGCGAAGCGCGCGGACTCGAGCTGCTGGCGTATTTCGGAATCGCCGATTGGGCGGACGCGCGGATCGAGAATCTCTCGCACGGGATGAAGCAGAAGCTGGTGATCGCCTCGGCGCTCGTGCACGATCCTGAACTGCTGATCATCGATGAACCGATGGTCGGGCTCGATGCACTCGCGCAGAAGCAGGTCAAGCTGCTGTTTCGCCGGCTGGCCGAGGAAAAGAAGACGGTCTTTCTGACGACGCATACGCTGTCGGTGGCAGAAGCGGTCTGCGATCGGATCGCGATCATCAATCACGGAAAGATCGTGGCCAGCGGCACGACGGCGGAGTTGAAGAGCGAACGGGAGTTGGAGGATGTGTTTCTGGAGCTGACGTATGAAAACGCAAGAGAACTGTCATCCTGAGCCGCCGGAGCGGCGTAGCCGCAGAGGACGGCCGAAGGACCCCCAGCTGAAACCCGGGAGGTTGGACTCTCCGTATGACGCGTCTTTTGAAATGCCGCCCGCCGCCCGGGTTAGCAGCGGGGGGTCCTTCGGC